>JBFIJP010000154.1:0-9333 GCA_041600695.1 Thermoplasmatota archaeon
CCATGGGTTCGCCCCGGCGGGAATCTCCCGGGGACATGGACAGTTGCGTCAGTACGGGGCCCTACTTCACCGCCGGCACGCGGCCAGGCGACGGGGGAGGCAGCGTTGGCCGTGGCATGCCAGGGCCGGGGGTCGTGGCAGTGGTTGCCCTGCTGGGCCTGGCCGGGTTGGCACGGCGCAGGTAGCCCTGTTCCAACGGGTTTCCGGACCCATCCGGTCGGCGGCGCGCATCATGTATCTGGTAGTGACAGCTAGAGACTCTCCATGGCTCATCGTTGGCGTGTGGCCGCGGAGATCGACCCGGCATGAGGCGTGATCTGGATGCCATGGCGCAGCGGCCCGTGGATGTGCTCGTCGTGGGCGGCGGCGCCACGGGGGCCTGCGTTGCCTGGGATGCGGCGCAGCGCGGCCTGCGCGTCGCTTTGGTAGAGAAGGGAGACTTTTCGTCCGGTACCAGCGGGGCGTCCAGCCGGTTGCTCCATGGCGGCCTGCGTTACCTGCAGCGCCTGGATGTGGGTGTAGTACGTGAGTCGCTGCGGGAGCGGGCCATCTGGCGAGCCATTGCCCCACACCTGGTCGAACCGGTGACGTTCCTGCTGCCGACTTCAGGCCATGGGGTGCGGGGCCGGCTGGTGATGCACCGGGTTCTTGGCCTCTACGACCGGCTGGCCCGAGGCCGCGGGGACTTCCCCGGCCACCGTGTCCTGGGGCGCGCCCAGACGCTGGCGCTTGAACCCCGGCTGCGCCCGGACGGCATCACCGGCTGCGTGCTCTATCACGACGCGATGATGCCCCTGCCGGAGCGCCTAGCCCTGGCCTGCATCCAATCGGCCATGTCGCGTGGCGCCCAGGTTGCCAATTACGCGGAAGTCACGTCGTTCCTGGTTGAGGAGGGGTGCCTGGTGGGCGCCCGGGTCCTGGATCTCCTGGACGGAGCCATTCACGACGTGCGCGCGGCCGTGGTGGTCAATGCGTCAGGCCCGTGGGCCGACCGCCTGCTGGGGTGCCTGCCAACGGCGGCCCCGTCGCGACGAAGGCGGCGAGGCAACCGCGATCTGGTAGCCCGTTCCAAGGGAATTCACGTTGTGACGCGGGACCTGGGGTTCAGGAACGCCACCGTGGTTCGGGGTGGCCATCGCCACGCTTTCATTCTGCCGTGGCAGGGCCACTCGCTCATTGGAACCACGGATACCCCGTACCGGGGGAACATCGACGAGGTGGCGGCCACGGCGGAGGATGTGCAGAATCTGCTCGGGGTCGTCACCGATGGCTTGACCCGGCCCGTGAGCGAGGCCGATGTCCTCTACGCGTACGCCGGCGTGCGGCCCCTGGTGGCCGCCCGGCACGGCCGCGGGGACGACCTCTACTGCGCCAGCCGACGGTCCGAGGTGCTGGTGCATGCCCACCCCGGTGCACGGGGCCTGGTTTCGGCCATCGGTGGAAAATGGACCACGTCGCGGGCGCTGGCCGAAGAAGTGGTGGATTTGCTGGCGAAGCAACTCGGCCGCCCGCTGCCGCCCTGCGGCACCCGGGAGGTTTCATTGCACGGAGGTGCCACGGGTGACTTGGAGCGGTTCCTGCACGCTCTGGTGCGGCGCCACCCGCAGGTCCCGCGCGAAACACTTGAGCATCTCCTGCACCGCTACGGCGACCGCGTGGACGCCGTCCTAGCCCACGCAGAGCCAGGCGATCGGCCGCTGGCCCCCGGCACCGGGCGGCACGATTTGCCCTGCGAGGTGCGTTACGCCGTGCGGGAGGAAATGGCGCTCCACCTGGATGATGTGGTCTTTCGCCGCACCACGCTGGGCTTGCTGGGGCATCCTGGGCCGGGCGTGCTTGAGTGCGCCGCCGCCCTGATGGCGCCACCGCTCACTTGGACCGCCGCCGACGCAGCCCGGGAAGTCGAAAGCGTTCGTCGCCGCATGACGGTCCCCGGTGCGAGTGGGCCGGCCCCGGCGCCAGGCAAGCAGGCGGAGGCTGTTGTGGCTCCATCCGTCCTGTCAGCCGCTGCGCACGGCCGTCGCGGGGGTGCATCATGAGCCTGCAGCGCGACCACCTGCGCTGGAACGGCTGGGGCCGGCTGGACACGGATGACGGCTTGGGGGAACGGGGTCCGCCACTGTGGGCGTGGCTTCAGCAGGAATTGGGATTGCCGAGTCTCGCCGCGACGCCCCCGCAGCCCATGGAAACGGTGCCCGTGCCGCCGCCCCGCCTTTCCCGCAGGCACCTGACCCAACTGGCGAAGCTCTCGGCGCCCGACCGCGTGGTTTGCGACGGGCCCGACCGCATCCGCCATGCCGTTGGCAAGAGCTATCCTGATCTGCTGCTCCTGCGCACAGGCGCGCCGCTCCTGCCCGATGCGGTGGTGTATCCGCTGGCGCCCGAGGTGGAAGCGATCCTGCGCTGGGCCGCGTCGGCTAGCGTAGCGGTGGTCCCGTTCGGAGGAGGCACCAGCGTGGTGGGCGGCGTTGCAGCACGGGGCGGCCCGGGGCATCGCGCCGTGCTGGCGCTGGACACCACCCGCATGGAAGCCCTAGTGGCCGTGGATGAGGCCTCTCGCACGGCCACCCTGGAAGCAGGCATCAGCGGCCCCGACCTGGAACGCCTGTTGCAGGAGCGTGGCTGGACGCTCGGCCATTACCCCCAGAGCTTCGAGTTCTCCACGTTGGGGGGCTGGATTGCCACCCGGGGCGCTGGGCAACAATCCAACAAGTACGGCAAGGCGGAGGATTGGCTCGTGGCCGCCGAGGTGGCCACCGCCCACGGCGCGCTGCGAACCCTCAACGTGCCAGCATCCGCGGCGGGGCCCGATCTGAACCAGATCATCGCCGGCTCGGAGGGCACCCTGGGCGTCATCACCCGCGCCACCGTGCGAATCCATCCGCTGCCAGAACGGCGCGCGTACCATGCGTGGCTGCTGCGCGACTGGTCCTCCGGGGCCGCGGCGGTCCGGGACCTGGTCCAGGCCGGATTGGACGTCGCCACCACGCGCCTGTCCGATTCCGAAGAGACGCGATTCCTGCGTGCGCTATCCGGCAGGCCCAGAGGCGCCAAGGCGGCCGTCGAGTCCTGGTTGGCTCGGCGGGGGTACGATCGGCCGTGCATGCTGCTCGTCGGAGCCGAGGGGGAAAACCGCGCCGTGGCCGGGACCCTGGCCGAGGTGCGCCGCCGCATCGGACGCCACGGTGCCTTCCATCTTGGTGCCCGCCCCGGCCGGTCGTGGTATGCACGACGTTTCCACCTGCCCTATCTCAGGGACCCCATCCTGGACCGGGGCCTTGGCGTGGATACCCTGGAAACGGCGGCGCCGTGGTCTTCGATCAACGCCCTGCGTGAATCGGTGTCTTCGGCACTGCTGGAGGCGGCGGCGAAGAGCAGTCCGGTGGCGGGCGGACGGGGAGCGGTCTTGTGCCACCTGTCCCATTCCTACCCGGACGGAGCCAGCCTCTACTTCACGTTCCTGTGGCCCCGCGACGACGCCGATGCCCTGGGCCAGTGGCAGCACTTGAAGGCCGCCGCCATGCGTGCTTTCCGGATGCATGGGGGAACCGTCAGCCACCACCACGGCGTGGGCACCGACAACCTGGAATGGCTGCGCGATGAACAAGGCCCCGGGGCGGCTTGGCTGCACGCGGTCAAGCAGGCGACAGACCCCGAGGGCGTACTGAATCCCGGCAAGCTGGTGTTACCATGACCAGTACCCGCGGTGACCGCACCCGGCCGCCGGGGCGACGCCTACAGCAGGGATGGCGACCGGGCGACCGCGTCCTGGCCGCCGTGCTCGTCACGCTTTGGCCCAGTGCGGGCCCCAGCGGCGGCGCACCGGCGCGAGAAACCGTCGCGCGAGCAAGGACCCTGGCGGCGGCCCCCCTTCCCCGCCGCCTGTTGTCGGTGGCCATCGTCGTCATCAGCCTCAGCCCCCTCCGGCTGGGCCGTCCACGCCTCTTTCACCAACTGGGGCCGCCCGCTCGTGCAGAATGTCTGGCGCGGCTGGCTACCTCCCGCAGCGTGTGGCCCGCGGCCCTGTTGATGCTGGTGCGGGGCGCGCTGAGCTTGTCGCACTACCAGCACGATGCCCTCCAGTGCGTCGGATGGCACCCTGGCATGAGTGGCTACGGGGGTGGTCGCGCTGGTGTGTGATGCCATCGTCGTGGGCTCCGGCGCTGGCGGGGCGTGGGTGGCCAAGGAACTGGCGGAGGGCGGCCTCAACGTTATTCTCGTGGAGGCGGGCGGACGCCGCGACCCCGAGGAATTTGGCGGCCGCGTTCCGGACGCAATGCTGGGCCTGTACCGGGACGCCGGTTTCACGAGCACCGTTGGCAACGTGGTCATCCAGGTGCCTGCCGGGCGCGTCGTGGGGGGCTCGACCGTGGTCAACATGGGCACCTGCTTCCGCCCCCTGCCCGGGTGCCTGCGATCCTGGGACGTGGGCTCCCTGGAGGAAGACTTCGAGGCCGTCGAAGCGTTTCTTGGCGTGGAGGAGGTCCCACCGCACGCCATTGGTCGCAATGGGGAACTCCTGATGGCAGGCCTGCGGCGGCTCGGCTACCGGGCCCGCCCGGTGCGACGCAACGCCCACCACGACGGGCCTTGCGGAATCTGCTTCCTCGGATGCCCCGGCGACCGCAAGCACGCCATGCATGTGACCTGCGTACCAGCGGCCGAGGCGGCGGGAGCCACCGTGCTCGCCGACACCGAGGTCCTACGGGTATTGCTGCACGGCAAACGCGCCGTCGGCGTGCGGGTCCGACACGAATCCGGCGAACGGGACCTCCTGGCCCGCGCCGTCTTCGTGGCTGCGGGTGCCCTGGCCACGCCTGCCTTGCTTCACCGCAGCGGGGTCCGTGTGCGGGGGCTGGGGCGAAACCTGCACATCCAGCCCGCTACCCGGGTGGCCGCTTTCTTCGACGAGGAGGTGCGCCCCTGGGAGGGGGTCGCCCAGAGCGTCTACGGCGAGATCGGCGACGGGGTGGTCCTGGAGGCCACCGTGTCCCACCCGGCCGTCGAAGCGATGGTGTTGCCGCTCCAGGGACGCCGCCTGGAAGACGCGGTAGCGGGCTGGCGGCATGCAGCCACATGCGGCGTCGTGATCGGTGATCGCAGTTCCGGCCGCGTGCTCACGCTGGGCCCGTGGAGCCTGCCGGTGTATCGGCTGCGGCGCCGCGACGGCAAGCGCCTGATGGCCGGCTTGCGCATGGCCGCCGAGGCTCTGTTGGCCGCAGGCGCCCGGACCGTGTACCTGCCCATGCGGGGCTGTCCGCCCATCCGTGACCGCACCCAACTGGTGCAGGCACTGGCACGCATGCGCCGCCGGAATCTGCTTCTGGAGGCGTTCCACCCCATGTCGACGGCCGGCATGGGGCGGGTCACGAACGTGCACGGTGCCGTGAACGGTTACGAGGGTCTCTTCGTGGCGGATGCAAGCCTTTTGCCGACGAGTCTGGACGGCCGCAATCCCCAGATTACCATCATGGCACTCGCCCGCCGACTGGCCCGGCGCTACGTTGCCCAGAGCGCGGCAGATCCACCTGTGGCCCCGGACACGAACCCGCCCGCCAGCCGGACAAAGTCCGGCCGCAGGGCAAGCCGGAAGGTGGTTCGGGTGGAGGCGCCATGACGACGCCCCCCGCGCGCCCCCTGATGGCTGCCTTCGCGGTCACGTTCGTGGTGGCGGGACTGGTCTTCCTGCTGGCCACAGCATGGACTCTCAGGCAGGCGTCCCGACTGGGACAACTCGACGGCACGAACCTGTTTCTGGCCGCCACGACGGGGCTGATGGCCATGCTGGTTCATGTCAGCATCCTAGTCTACCGCGACCCCGCCGGCCGCCGTGATCTGCTACCCGCGCTGGCGGTGAGCAAGTTTTCCAGCTCGGCGGCTGCCCTCCTGTTGGCGACCTGGCACGGACAACCCGGGGTGCTGGCGGTGGTGGCGGCTGATCTGCCGCTGGGACTGGCGGCCCTGTGGTTGTGGTGGGCGAGTCGGGAGGCGTCATGAATCGCCTGCGCTGGAACGGCGGCCGCGGGTTCTACGAGGTGTTCTACGCCAAGGTCGTTCAGGACGACGCCAGTCTTTGGGTGCGTTACACCCTGCTGGCGCCGCGCACCGGGGACGCGGTGGCTGAAACCTGGGCCATTGCGGATGTGAACGGCGAGCGCCACGCACACAAGCAAACGCACCCGGCCACGGCGCTGCGAAACGGCCGCCGGCCCTTCTTCGTCGAGACCCCCACCGGGCGCCTGAGCGACAACGGCTGCCGCGGGGAGGTGGGAAACCTGGCCTGGAACCTGGTGTGGCTGCCCGGCGGGGACCAGGCGTGCAAGTCCAGATGCAAGGGCGATCAGCCGCACGCGGAGGAAACCGAAGCCCGCCGCCCTGCCCGCAATCCCCTGTGGGAACTGGCGCCACCCTGGAAGCCCCGTGAATTCCGCCACCTGCCACTGCCCGCGTACCATTTGCCCCTGCCCAAGACCAAGGTCGACACGCCCCACCCGGATCTGCGGGTTGTTGGGCATCTCCAACTCGACGGCCGACGCATCCGCTTCCAGGCCGCCCCCGGTCAACAAGGGCACGTCTGGGGTCGCCAGCATGCGCAGGCGTGGGCTTGGAGCCATTGCAACGCGGCCCCCGGCTTGGCCTGGGAGGCACTGACGGCCAGCGTGCGCCTGCCCGGCGGCCGCACGTCCCCACCCATCACCACCGTCCTGATACGAAACGGAGACCGGGCGCTGGCGTGGCGGATGTGCTTGCGCCGCCCCAGTGCTTTCGATGTTGACGGTTACCGCTTCGATGCCCGACGGGGCCCCTGGCGCATCCAGGGAAATGTAAGCGTCAGCACCGGCCTCGGTTGCGTGACCTATCAGGACCCCGACGGGACGCCGGCCTACTGCCACAACACCAAGCGGGCCGACAGCCACGTGCGTTTGTCGTGGCGCGGCGAACCGGTGGGCGAATGGAGCGACCAGGGAAACACGGCGTACGAGGTGGGGCTGCGGCACCGCCTGCCCGGGGTGCCCCTGCTGCTTTGATCGCGGTGCGGTTTCGGGGGCCTGCTACGGCTTGAGCAACACCTTGAGCGCCTCGTGGCGGTCGAAGAGCCTGTAGGCCGTGGCGGCCTCGTCCAGGGGCAAGCGGTGGCTGATGAGCCACGACGCCTCCAGGCGGCCGGCAGCCTGCAACGACAGCACCTCATCCATCCAGCGGGGAACGTTGGCCAGCGTCGGCTGGAACGTGAAACCCTTGTTGAAAGCCTCAAGCCACGGGTAGGTGAACTCAAACTCCGTGGGCACGCCCAGGGCCACGACATGGCTGCCCGGCGCCGCCAGGCTGAAGGCGGTCTCAAGGGCGGCTCCCTTTCCACCCACCGCCTCAACCACCAGATCCGCCCCGAACCCTCCTGTTTCCTCCTGGATCAACGACACCGCATCCGCCTCGCGCGGATCGATGGCCGTGTGGCCCCGCTTGCGCGCCCACGCGATGCGCTCAGGATCCAGATCGACGGCATAAACGCGGCCCGCCCCCAGCGCCCGCGCCACTTCCATGCAGAGGAGGCCCACGGGACCGGCACCCACAACGGCAACCGTCGCGCCTGGCTGCAACCAGGGGCGTACCCCGGTGTACGCCGTGGTCAGGATATCCCCCGCAAACAGCGCCTCTTCCGGCGCCAGGCCGGCCGGGATGGGGCGCAGACAATGGTCCGCCCGCGGCACCCTCACGCGGTCCGCCTGGGCGCCCCCGATGGAACCGAAGCCCATCCCATAACCGAATACATGGAGATCCTGGCAGCCGTTGAAGATGCCACGGCGGCAGGCGCGGCAGGTGCCGCAGGGGGCCTGGAAGCTGGCCACAACATGATCCCCTTCAGCCACTCGCGTCACGCCCTCCCCGACTTGCACAACCCGGCCCACGAATTCGTGCCCGAGGGTCATGCCTTCCAGCAGCCCGGGCACTTCCCCGTGGAAAACGTGCAGATCGGAACCGCACACGCCCGCGTGCTCCACCTCTACGATCACATCCCCGGGCTCCTGGAGGACTGCCTCATCCACCTCCTGCACCGTGATGTCCCGGGGGCCGTTGTACACAGCGGCTCTCATAGCCGGGTCGGCACCTCCGTCGCCGAGCGCACCATTTCCTTGGATGCGCGGGTGTACGGGAGCAGCGCCGTGAGCCGGCCCTTCTTCAGTTTCAGTTTGCCAAACATGAGGCCCTTGAGCGGATCAAGACGGCCCGCCAGGACTTCCTTCCAGGTGTTGGTGTCCGCCTCAATGACGTAATCGGCTGCCTGGAAGGCGCCATCCCGGTCCACGGCCTCGGCGGAGCGACAGTTGCCATGCCACAAATCCAGCAGCACGCCGCGGTCCAGGGGAATATCGATGGCCGGATTGGCGCGTACCATCAGCGCCAGGGGGCCCTCCCATTTTCGGCCGGCTTCCTGGTAGGCGGCGTTGGCGTTGATGGCCTCGAAGTAAGCGTCGGCCCAGGGCTGCGTGAAGATCTCGAAATCCGCCATGGCGGCCCACCCGTCTCCACGGCGTAAGGCTTGCCAAGCCCTGACCGAATCAGTCCGGCCAACGGCCTGGGGGCCGTCTCGGCCTGCGCCCATTGCAGCGACCCGGCCGGCACCCCGCACCTACCCGGCTGCGGCACCCGCCGGCGTCGCCCTGAGCGCCATGGGGCCACCCGGCTGCCGGTCCACCTGGACCAATTGGGTCGCCTCCAGGCGCTTCACGTGGTGGCTCACGGTGGAGGGGTCAAGACCTGTGCGTCGTGCCACGTCGCGCAGGCTAATGCCGGGCTCGCCGGCAATGGTCGCCAGGATCTGGCGTGCACCCGCCGACTTGACGGGGCTGGCCGCAGCCCTGGCTCCTCCCGGCGGGTAGAAGCAGGTGTAGCCACCCTCCCGGCGCCGGCGCACCAGATCCGCCGCCACCAGCTTGTCCAGGTGATGCACCAGGGTGCCGTTGGCCAGACCCGTGGCGCGCTGCAACTGCTGGAAGTGGGCTCCGGGCTCTTGTTGCACGAGTTCGTGCAATTGGCGCCTGCGGGGATGGTCCAGCAAGCGATCCTCCCGCACGCGGCTGAACAGGCCCAGGCCGGTCAGTTTGGCCGCAAGGGCGATCACGACGGAGGCAACGCCTGCCCCGACGGCGATGGCGGCGCCAGGAATCTCGCGGCTGACGGCGATGGCGGCGGATGCTGCGGGTGTGGCCTGGCTGTTGCCGAGCAGGAGGCCGGAGTCCTGGCGCTGCCAACCGTCTCGAACACCCAACGCCATCCCGTCGGGGGCGAAGGAAACCGTGTGGTGGGCCCGTTCGGGCTCCTGGCCAAGCGGCC
>JBFIJP010000155.1:0-9248 GCA_041600695.1 Thermoplasmatota archaeon
CACGTCTTCCGACTCCGCGATGGTGAAGGTGTGAATCGGCGCGTCCGACAGGAGCCGCTGGTGGACGGTTGCGACCGCCGCCGAATCGAGGCCACCGGAAAGGATCACGCCCAGCGGCACGTCGGACAGGAGCTGTTCGCGCACCGAGTCGACGAAGCGCTCCCGGATGGCGTCCCCGGCGTCGCTTGTGCTGTCAAACGCCTCCGCAGCGACCTGGTAATAGGGCTGCCACGCAACGTCGTTGCAGGTCGCCTGCTCGCCGGGTCGAAGCCTGGCCCATGTGCCCGGCGGCAACTGGTGGATGTCCCTGAACAGGGTCGCCTGGCCAGTCAGGAACTCCAGGGCCGCACGTTCGCGGACCCGGTCCAGGTCGGGCGCCGGCGTCACACCCGGATGCAGAAGGAGCGCCTTCTGTTCGCTGGCAAAGGCAAACTGCCCGCCTGCCACGGCGTAATAGAACGGCTTGATGCCCCACGGGTCACGGGCCATGAACATCTCCCGCGCCTGGCCATCCCAGATCGCGAAGGCAAACATGCCCTCCATGCGCTCAACGACGCGCTCGCCCCATACCCGGAAGCCCTCCAGGATCGTCTCCGTGTCGGTGGTGGTCTGGAAGTCCGCCCCGGCCGCCTCCAGTTCGGGCCGCAGCAGAAGGTGATTGTAACACTCGCCGTTGTACACGATCGTGTAGCGGCCCGACGCGTCGGTCATGGGCTGGGCGCCGCGCTCGACATCCAGAATGGCCAGTCGCCGGTGGCCCAGCGTGACGCCTTCGTCCGTCCACACGCCAGAACCATCCGGCCCCCTGTGGGCGATGCGGTCGGTCATGCGACGAACCAGTTCCGGCTCCTCGGCGCCCAGGACGCCAGCAATGCCGCACACAGGCCCCGGACCGCGGCGGGCCTTGAAAAACGGACCAGCGCGAGCAGGCCTTGTACAGGGGCCGGTATCGGCAACCGTGCGTGTGCTCCTGCTTGTTGCCGCTCTGCTCTTGGCCGGGTGTTCAGCGCCCAGCGAAGAAAAGCCCCCGCTGCCCGCCTCGTTCCCGCTGGGGGACGATCCCGGCTACACAGCCAAGCACGCGGCCCGTGTAGCCCAGGAGTACGGCGACAACTGGATGGAAGGCGCCATCCTGGTCGGATTGGAAGCACAAGAAATCGCGCCCGGGGCCCGCGGTCGCGCCGTCCCTCCAGGCATCGCCACATCCACCGACCCCACCGTAGGCAACGGTCGCGCACCCTACTGGATCGCAGGACTCCGGGGCCCGGCACACGAGTTCCTCCTCCTGGTCGTCACCGACGTTGCCAAAGAAATTCCCCGCGGCGGCGACCACGCCCTGGCGACCTCCTTCACGGAACTGACGCCCTGGCGCCTGGACAGCGGCGACGCCTTTGCCGCCGCCTGGGCCGAAGCGGACCTGGCGGGTGGCACCACCTACGCCCTGTTGCGCATGCAGGGCCCGGAGGGAGCCGAGCGCCCCGTGTGGACCATCGAGGCGGGCCACCCGAAGGTGACGGTGACCATCAACGCCCAGACCGGACAGGTTCAGACCAGCCAAGCTCCGGCGGCAACCGAGGCCCGCGCCGCCTTCGCCCTGTTCGTCGACATGCAGCGGGTATCCTTCAACGACCCCCGCTACGATGTCGAGAAGACCCAATATCTGGACGCCCACCTCAAGATCGGCGAGCCCAACGGTGACGCCATCATCCACCTCAAGGGCCACGGCGTCAGCTTTTCGCAGTTCCTCGGCTCGCTGGGAATCAGTTACCAGTCCAGGGTGCTCCAACTCGACGAAGGCCACGGCGGCACCCAATGGACCGATACCAACGAGTCCTACGCGCGCCTCTACGTGGACCATGGCGACGGGGCCGGCTTCCAGAGGGCGGACAACGGCCCGACGCACGTCTTGGCTGCCGGCCAGCGAATTCTCCTGACCTACGCCTCCGACGACCAACTGACAGCCTCGCAACTCCGGGCACAGCAACAGGCCGTCGCAAGCATCCGCGACTGATCGCGCACCTCGGGTAAACCCGCGCCGGGTCCCAGCAGAGCCTTGGCCACGGCCGACCGGCCCGCCTACAGCGCCAACGAAGGCCGGCCCGTACTGGATCAGGCCTAGGCCACCGCGACCGGCTGACCTCCACCCAACCAGCCTACGCCGTCCTAGCCGGGGCTAGACGCGTTCCATGAGAGTGTCGTGCCACGCCACGGGAAAGGGCTGCGGCATGGCACGACTGACCGAGAAAGGTAGAGAGGGATGAACCGGATTTGCCGGAAGGCTCAGTGGGTGTGGTCCACGGTCCAGGTGTCCACCCTGAACTCGAAGTACTTCGCGAACCCGTAGGCCACGATGAACTCCGTCGGGTACAGGCGACCCAACTCGACACACACCGCCGTCGGATTCTTCCAGTCGACGCCAGCACACAACAGCGTTCTCGGATTGATGAACACGGAATGCGTTCCATATTGCACATTCAACCCTCTGAACGGCACCGTGGGTGGCACGGCAATGGGCAGATCGAAGCCCCAGTTGCCCGGGTACTTGCCGCGGATGCCCATCTTGTAGTGGCGATCACACCACGACGGCACCCAATCGTCCTCGCACGGCCAACCGAGATAGAAGTACTCGATCGTACAGCACTCGTAGTTCAACACCTGGAACGAGATGAAACCCGGATCCAGGATGAGGCTCACCGTTGGCAGATTGATGCACACGCAAAGCACGCGGCTGTCCAACACGTACAACTCCAGACCGGCGCCGGCGGAGAAGCCAGCTCCAGCACGGAAGTGGAAGACCAGCTTGCCATCAATCTCAATCTTGGACTCAAGGCTGGGGTTGATCGTGACCTTCCCGAGATCCTCAAGCAACAACGAGAGCGTCTCAATGCCAAACCACCAGTTGTAATGCCAGTAGTAGCTCAACTCGGCGAAGTCCAGGCAAATGAAACATTTGCTCGGCTGGCTGGCCCCGTCGCTGAACTTCAACTGGAAGTCAGCGAAGAACCGACCCAGGCGTTCGCCGTGCGTCGGGCTTGGGTCCACGGTCAGCTTGCCGCCAGACATCGAGATGGCCACACCATCGCGGGGAACATCCACCAGTTGCAGGAGCATGTGGCCCTGGCTGTCGTAGGCGGCCAAGCCGCGGAGCCAGTCGGGCACCGACGAACCGCCGTCCTTGATGGCAGTCCGGCCAATCGTGTTCCACAACTGCCCAATGTTCACGTACAGGGCGGCGTCCAAGGTGCGGGCGCTCGCCGTGTACGTCAACTGGGGCACTGCGGGGTTGCAGCTCGAACAGTTGGCCGTGTCATACGACGACTTGCCCACGGTGAACGCCACGGAGGACGGAATGTCCTCCAAGGTCATCCAGATGGGGAATCCGGCGCTGGTGACATCCGAATAGTTGTTGCCCACCGTGCCCGGGTCCGCGTACCAGTTGCCGTCGAAGCGCAACCCGAGGAAGGCGCGCTCGATGGTCTGGCCGGCCGTTGCAGTCGCAGACGGCTTACCAGGCGCCGAGTTGCTCCCCATGGAGTTGCTCATGCTCAGACTGGTTGGCAGGTTCGACACCGTCGCCACCGCCATGACGTTGAGTTCATGGGGCGAGACCGGCAGCGGCGCCAGCGTGTTGACACGCAAGTCAAGCTTGCCCATCTTGGCGCTGGACGACACGTCGTACGAGGGAACACCGTTGGAGGTGGTCTTGCTGAACGAGATCTCGGTGCCGACAGGCACATCAATCTTGATCTTCGCCGCCAGACCCGTGTTCTTCAGATCCAGGTAGGTGTTGCCCATGATACCGCAGTGGACCGAGGAGCCCGACCGGGTACACTTGCCAGCCGGGTCGCTGGTGGTTTCCCACGGCCAGTACGGGTCAGGGACCTTGTCCATGGTAGCCCGGGTGCCCGCGGCGAGGTTGCCCTGCAACCAAGGCGTGGTCGCCTTGCACCCGGAGGTGTTGCACGCCCGCGTGCCGGTGTACGTGGTGGCGTCGGGCGAAATGCTGATCGTTGTGGTGGCAGGCAGGTTGGTCAGGACCAGATCCGCCGTCGCCACGATGGAAGACGTTTGCAGATCCACCACGGTGCGCACCGTCGGGTCGTTGGTGAACTTGATCGCCAACTCCTGGCTGTTGGACGCCGCAGTGGAAGTCCAGCTAGCACCCTTGAAGTTGGAGATCTTCGCCGTGACACCGAACTGCAACACGCCGGGCGAGGCGGTTCCGTAACCGTCCGGCCGCAGCCAGGCGCCCAAGAACACGTCCCCGTAACCGTTGGGATCGTACGCGTAGCTTCCCTTTCGGAACACTAGCGAGGCCGTATCGATACCACGAGGCGCATCGAAGGCGAAGCCAGTGGTGGTGCTTCCGACGCTCAGGCTCGGGATGCCTCCCGCGTTGAGCATCAGGTAAATGTCGTTGGCGTCGGTCGCCTGGTTGACGAAGACCTCGAACGTGATGTCGGTGATCTTGTTGGTTCCCAGGTCAAGGTCGAAGCTGTCCGAGTCCCAGCTCCCCGATTCGATCTTCGGAATGCCGGTTGCGGTGAACTTCACCGATGCGCCCACACCGTTCAAATTCTGGCCGCTGCGGGGTCCGAGGATGCCCACCAGGCCCAATTCGTCCAGGGTACCCTGGGTGCTGATGGAACCGCCCGCCGAACTGAAGTCGACACCGATTCCGGGCACACCCTTCGAGTTGAACAACAGGTAGGCATCGGTTGCCGTGCCCGCCAGGTTGAGGACGAACTCCAGGGAGATCTCCTCGATGCGGCCGGCCAGGTCGATTGAGATGCTGTCCTTGTCCCAGCCGCCGGCCGACAATTGCGGCACGTTCTTGGCGACCAGTTGGGCAGACATGCCTTCCCCGTTGAGCGTCGTTCCACTGCGGGGACCAAGGATGGCCACCAGGTTCAGCAGGTCGAGGACGCCGCTGGTTCCAATGGATCCACCCTCCGAATCCCAACTGACCGTGATACCCGGAACGCCCTTGGAATTGAACAGGGCGTAGGCATCGGAAGCCGTTCCCGCCTGGTTCAGGATGAACTCCAGCAGGATTTCGCCGATGCGCCCGTCCATGGACAGCGACAAGCTGTCCGAATCCCAGCCGCTGGCCGTCAGGCGGGGCACATCTTCGATGACCAGCCGCGCCTGCAGCCCGTTGCCGCTCAGGGAGGTCCCGCTGCGGCCGCCGACGATGACCAGCAGGTCAAGCAGATCCAGCGCCGCACCGGTGCTGAGCGTGCCGCCCGCCGAGCCCAGGCCGATGGTAATGCCAGGAACACCTTCGGCGTTGAACAGGGCGTAAACGTCCGCCGCCGTTCCCGCGAGGTCCAGAATGAACTCCAGCGAGATGCCGGCGATCTGACCGTTCAGGCCCAGCGAAACGCTGTCCTGGCTCCACGAGCCAGCCGTCAGCCGGGGCACGCCGTTCATGTTGAACTTGGCCGACATGCCCTGCCCCGCCAGGTTGGTTCCCGTGCGGGGGCCAACGATGGCGGTGAGGCTCAGGTCATCCAGGGCGCCGGTGGTGGTGATGGTTCCACCGTCGTCGTCCCAGCCGACCGCGATTCCAGGCACGCCCTTGGCGCTGAAGCTTGCATACAGGTCGGCGGCGGTGCCAGACTGGTCCAGCCGGAAGAGCAGCGAGATTTCCTCGATGCGTCCAGTGAGGCCGAAGTTGAGGCCGGCCTCGCCCATGGAACTGGCAGAAATCGCCGGCACTCCCTTGGCGGTGAAGCGGGCGTACAAGCCCTCACCAACCAAGTCAAGGTTCGTGCGGGGGCCGACGATCAAGAGCAGATCCAGCAGGTCGAGCGCGTCGGTGGTGCTGAACGTCGTTCCGCTGTCGGGCCAGGCCACCGAGATGCCAGGAACTCCTTCTGAGTTGAAGAGAGCGTAGACATCAGAAGCCGTGTCGGCCAAATCCAGGATGAACTCGAACGAGATCTCCTCGATCTGTCCGTCCAGCCCGAGGCTGAAGACTTCGCCGCCGAAGGCTCCTGCCGAGATGGCGGGGAGTCCCTTCATGGTGAACTTGGCCGACAGGCCCTCACCCACCAGATTGGTGCCGCTGCGGGGGCCCACGATGGCCACGAGGTTCAGCAGATCCAGGGCACCCGTGGTGGTAATCGAACCCACGCCGTCGGGCCAGGCCACGTTGATGCCAGGCACACCGAGCGAGTTGAACAACACGTAAGCGTCGGTCGCGTCGTCGGCCATGTTCAGGATGAATTCCAGCGCGATCTGCTCAATGCGTCCGTCGAGGCCCAGGGAGAACTGCTCCCCGCCGAAGGCGCCGCTGCTGATGGTAGGCACGTTCTTGGCCGTGAAGGTCACGGACAGGCCCTCTCCAGCCAGCGTCACACCGTTGCGTGGTCCGACCACGGCGACGAGGTTGAGCAGGTTCAGCGGACCCGTGGTCGAAATGGAACCGACTCCCTCGGGCCAGCGGACATCGATGCCAGGCACACCCTGCGAGTTGAACAGCACATAGGCGTCCGCCGCCGTGCCGTCCTGGTCGAGGATGAACTCCAGCAGGATGCTGGCGATCTGGCCGTCGAGGCCGAGGGCAAACACATCCTCGCCGAAGGTCCCGCCGGTAATGGCGGGAACGCTGGTAGCGGTGAAGCGCACCGACAAGCCCTCGCCGTTGAGCGCCGTGCCGGCGCGGGGGCCGACGATGGCCAGCAGGTCGAGGAGGTCGAGGGTTCCCGAGGTGCTGATCGAACCAGCTCCCTCCGGCCAGGCGACATTGATACCGGGAACTCCCCGCGAGTTGAACAACACGTAAGCGTCCGCCGCCGTGCCGCCCTGGTCGAGGATGAATTCCAGCAGGATCTCTCCGATGCGTCCGGCGAGGCCCAGGTTGAAGTGAGTGTCGCCGAAGGTGCCGGAAACCGGGGGCACATCGGTGATCGAGAACAGGATCGACAGACCCTCTCCCACCAGCGTGGTGCCGGTGCGCTGTCCGACCACCGCGGCCAACTGGAGCGAGTCCAGGTTGCCATTGGTCGTGATGGAACCGTCGTCGGCCCAGCCAAGCGCAATGCCCGGAACACCCAGCGCCTCAAAGAGCGCGTAGGCGTCAGTGGAAACGCCCGCCTGGTCGTAGATCAATTCCAGCGTGATGGACTCGATCTGACCGTTCAGGTTCAGGTTGAACGATTCAGAGCCAAAGGAGCCGCCCGTGATGCGGGGCACGCCCTTCAGGGAGAACGTCGCCGACATTCCCTCGCCGGTGAGGGTCGTCCCGCTGCGGGGGCCGAGAATGGCCACGAGGTTCAATTCGTCCAGAACGCCGGATGTGCTCAGGGAACCAACGCCACCGGGCCACCGGACATCGATGCCGGGTACACCCAGCGTCTGTAGCAGCAGGTAGGCGTCGCTCACGACGCTGGCCAAGTCAACGATCAGTTCGACCGAGATCTCCTGGATTCGGCCAGCCATGGGCAAGGCGAACACTTCGCCACCGAACTCGCCGCCGGTGATGGCGGGCACGCCTCGTGCCACGAACTTGGCGGACAGACCCTCACCCGTCAGCGTGGTACCGCTGCGCGGGCCCACGATGGCGACGAGTTGCAGAAGGTCCAGCGGGCCAGTGGTCGTGATCGAACCCACGCCCTCCGGCCAGCGAACATCGATACCGGGAACGCCCTGCGAGTTGAACAACACGTAGGCGTCGGTGGCAGTGCCTTCCAGATTCAGGATGAATTCGAGACCAATCTCAGCGATCTGGCCATCGAGACCCAGCGCAAAGACGTCGCCGCCGAACTGGCCACCGGTCACCCGCGGCATGTCGCGGATGTTGAACTTCACTGACAAGCCTTCGCCGATCAAGTTCAGTTCACGACGCTCGCCGACTAGGATGACGAGGTCCAGCGAATTGAGGCGGTCGGTTGTACTCATGGTGGCTGCGCCGTTTGGCCACCGGACATCGATGCCGGGGACGCCGCGGGCGTCGAACACAGCCAGGACATCGGTCGCCACACCGGGCAGATCCACCACCAATTGGAGGGTGAGTTGTTCGATTTGACCTTGCAGCCCGGCTGCAAACGCGTCAGCACCGAACTCGCCGCCAGTAATGGCCGGCATGCCGCGCAACTCGAAGGTCGCAGACATGCCTTCGCCGGAAAGGACAGACCCAGTGCGGGGACCCAGAATGGCCACGAAGGTCAATTCGTCCAGGGCACCGGTGGTGCTGAATGTTCCAGCGCCGCCGGGCCAGCGCACATCGATTCCGGGAATACCCTTCGCGGAGAGGAGCGCGTAGCCATCGTTGGCGTCGTTGGCGTCGTCCAAGATGGCCTCGAACGAGATTTCCTCGATGCGATCGGCCATGGGCAAGGCGAACACATCGCCACCAAACTCACCGCCAGTGATGGCGGGAACACCCTTGATGACAGCCTTGGCAGACAAACCAGGGCCAACGAGGTTGAGCCCGTTGCGGGGTCCAACCAGGAGCGCCAGGTTGATCAGATCCAGGTCATCCGTTGTGGAAATCGTTCCACCGCCGGGCGTGAAGCCGAGCTCGATGCCAGGCAGACCCTGAGCGTCGAACAAGGCGTAGACATCCGTTGCCTGACCCGCCAGGTCAACGATCAACTCAGCCGAAATCTGCCGAATCTGGCCGGTCATACCGAGCGCGAAGGCATCGGCGCCGAAGCGACCGTCCGAGATGGCCGGCATACCCAACAGAGTAAACGTCGCAGACAGACCCTCGCCCACCAGCCTCGTGCCAGAGCGGGGACCCAGGATGGCCACGAAGCTCAATTCATCAAGGACGCCCGTGGTCTCGATGGTTCCCGCGCCTTCCGGCCAGCGGACATCGATTCCAGGAATACCCTTCGCCGTCAACAGCGCATAGCCATCGTTGGCATCGTCAGCAGCATCCAAGATGGCCTCGAACGAGATTTCCTCGATGCGGCCATTCATGGGGAGGGCGAACACATCGCCACCGAACTCACCGCCAGTGATGGCAGGAACGCCCCTGATGACCGCCTTGGCAGACAAACCAGGACCATCCAGGTTCAGACCGTCGCGGGGGCCCACCAGGAGGGCCAGGTTGATCAGGCCGAGTGCGTCGGTGGTGGAAATCGTTCCACCACCGGGCGTGAAGCCCAACTCAATGCCAGGCAGACCCTGAGCGTCGAACAAAGCGTACACATCATTGGCCTCGTCAGCAAGATCGACGATCAACTCAGCCGAAATCTGCTGAATCTGGCCGGTCATACCGAGCGCGAAGGCATCGG
>JBFIJP010000156.1:0-9243 GCA_041600695.1 Thermoplasmatota archaeon
ACGACTGAATTGCAAAACCGGGGCGTCACGCCTGGCAATCTTGAAGCGCAGGCCAACGAAGCATATCGTGATGGCGAGGCACTTTTCAAGGAGGGCCGGCGGACCGTCAACCAAAGCACCGCCGAGCTTCAGGCAAATTGGAGGCGTTGGTCCGGAGAGATTGCGTCCCTCCTTGCGGCCCTCTAGGCAACGTTAAAGCGCCGACACCGGCGAGCGACGCAATCAATTGGCATTTTCCCGCTTTCCCCACATATCGAGTCCCGCTCTGCGCGTGGCAACCGCGGCCAGCCATGAAACCACATGTTGTTTTACGCGCCTAGTTATCCAGGCGCGAGCGGAAAGGTTTGAGGGCGGGTATCAATTGACTAGGGCAGGGAAACACATCATGATTCGATTTGTGCTTCTGACAACTTTATTCTCCCTAATGGCGGGGTGCACAGATTCGCCAGCCCCTTCCATTGGGGTTCCAGCCGATGTGTGGCCAGTGATGGTCCAGGCGGCCGGCCGTGGCTACGTGGACGATGGCTCGGTTCTTGTTGCAATTAACTTCGGCCCGGACGTCGAAGTCGCAGAAGGTCGGTGGGTAGAAACAATCGAGTGGTCGTGGCGCCACGGTGACAACGTAACATCAATTCTCTTTGAGCGGGACTCGTGGGAATTGGTAGGAACAGTCACGCGCATCCACGATTTCCGCGTCGTTGATTTGGCTGGATCCGATCTCGGAACCATGGTCTTCGCTGCACCCTTTCTTGCCCTGCGCCTGGCTGGTGAAGAAATTGGCTCTGCCCCCGAATCCATGAGTTTCTTGGGAACCCCCTGGCGAGTCTCAAAGGCGGACGGCGGATTGCGAGCGTCCACGGATCTGTTGGGCCCTGGTGAATCTCTGGAGTTCGTCGTATCGATTTCCCCTAGTGGCTCCAATGCCCTTCCGAGGGCGGTGACGGCATCCATCTGCGGATTTGCGGGCCGCTGCAATGTTCTCTCTCGCACCGAGTTTAGACCAATGGAATCAGAAGAACCCCTGGCCCGACGACCAGCAGCCACGCAGTTGGATGCCTCGTGGGCGGAGCGGGATGACTCCGGATTCCTGCCATGGCGGATGATGCCCGCTGATGGAGATGGCAGCACGTTCGCGCTCTCGGAGGCGCGAAGACGGGCGATTTCACTTGACACGCGCGTGGCGGCGTTTTTCGACCGACAGCCAACGGCGTGGTTGCATGAAGCTCGCTTCGACGATGACAACCTTAGCGGATTGCCGTACCAGGCCCGCTGGACGTTGACCTTCTACGGCCAGAATGAGACGCTTGAATTCTCAATCGCTGCGGTTCCCGCCCCAGCCGCGGCGCTGGGCCTTCCGATGCTCTATGACGTTTATGGCGTCGAACTGGGGGCTGGGGAGGTCTCCGGAATTCCTCTGCGGCAGGGCCTCAGCATGATGACGGTCGGGATGGCGGAGAAATGGTGCGTAGGCCATCTGCCGGCGGGTTCCGAGAAGTCATTCGGTTTTACAGACCTTGGGCAATCCGGCGAGTATCGGGTGGGCGGAGGGGCACTTCCGGGCGTGTCGTTCAGCTGCGGAAACGCCGGTTTCCTGTCGCCGCTCGCGTGGGATGCCACCACTGGCCTACGTTTGCGAAGCCCCGTGGATAGCCTGTCCTAGCCATGGTTTCCCGGCATGCACGAACAGCCCGTCGCCCTGGGGTGCTGCACTCGTGAGGAACTCAAAGAAAGGGCTTCGGCCTGGGTGAGCGTCGGCTGTTGACGCTTCGTTGGCCTTCCCTTTCCCTCCTGGCGCTCGGCGGCCAATCCCGCGCTACGCGCGCCACTGGCAACCCTTGCACAACTCCCCGCTCGCCGGCTCTCCGCACTGCGAACAGGCCCCGGCTCCACCGCCCGCGCCATACTCGGCCGCCAGCAGCGGCTTGAGCTTATCGAGTCCCCGCACGAGCGTGTGGCGTGTGCCGGGGCTGCGGTCCTCGATGGCGAGCAGCATGTCGCGCAGGAAGAACCGCTGGGCGCGGGCGGCGTAGGGGCATTCGGCCTCGTCGTGGATCGGGAGCTCGTTCAGGATGGCGTAGAGCAGGACCTCCTTCTCCGGGATGGTGCGAAACGGGAGGAGTCTCGGCACCATGCCGGGCTGGGCCTGGTTCGGCGCGTGGGGGGCCAGCCGGGCCAGCCGCTCGACGTCGCCGTTGAGGTGGTTCATGAGGATCGTCTGCGCCGTGTCGTCCAAGTTGTGGCCGGTGGCGATGGCGACCGCGCCGACTTCGCGCGCAGCTTGGTTGAGGCCCACGCGGCGGTAGACTCCACAGGGTCCACAACTCGGGCGGGGCTTGCCATCCGCCGCCGGGCCCGCCACTCCCGCCGCGTACTCATCGATCGTGTAGCCGGCCAGATCCTTCGTTTTGACCACGTGCCACTCAACCCCGAGGCGCTCGGTCAGTTCGCGGCAAATCTCCAGGCTGCCCGCACGGTAGCCGGCGATGCCTTCGTCGATGCTGATGGCGACGAGTTCGACGCCGGGTCGGCTGGCGGCGAGGCCGTGCAGGAAGTGCAGCACGCTCACGGAGTCCTTGCCGCCGGACAAGGCAACGGCTGTCCGTCCCATCGGCAGGCGGCCCTGCCGCGCCAGTTCCGCCTTGGCCCGCTTGTCGAAGAAGCGAAGAAAATGGTCCCGGCAGAGGTGGCTACCGCTGTAACGCAGGAAGATCACGGCGGGTGCCGCGCAGCGGGAGCACGAGGCCACGAACGCGGCGACGGCACAGGGTCAAAAAGCCTGGCCCCTGCGCGGGCTGGCGGGCGGCCGGCCGGCGGGCGGCGCGGGCGCGGGGGGCGTCGCAACCCTCAACCCGGCCGCGTCGGTGGCGGTGCCAATGCGTGCCCTTGCGGTCCTCCTGTTTGTCCTGCCAGCGCTGGCGGGTTGCTCCGACGGAGACCAGATTCACTTCGACCAGGTGTGGCAGTTCCCGCTTCCCCGGGTCGGGTTTGCCTCTCCGCTCGTGGTTGACCTGGACGGCGACGGCGTGCTTGATGTGGTGGCTGCCGCGGGCCCGTGGTCCGTGATCGACAATGGCGCGGACCCCACCACGAAGGACATTGTGGCACTCGGCGGCGCGGACGGCCGCCGCTTGTGGACGATTGCGACGGGCCATGCCGATTCGTCCCCGGCTGCGGCTGACTTGGACGGCGACGGAACCATCGAAATCGCCATTGGGCTGCGTGATCGGGGTGCCATGGCGGTCCTCGCGGCCGACGGAACCCAGAGGCACACGTACCAACTAAACAACTGGGTCCACACGCCCGCCGTGGCGGATGCAGATGGCAACGGCGCCCCTGATCTTTTTGTGGTGACGGGCGGCTTTGAGGACAGCAAACCGCGTGAGCCGGGGGAACTGGGAGGCCGCGGGGATGCGGGCCAGTTGCTGGCGCTGCGGGGGGCAGACCTGGAGCCCTTGTGGGCGGTCAACCTCACCCTTGACGCGTATTCCAGCCCGGCCGTCGGACCCCTTGGCCCCGGTGGAGCCTTGGCCGTGGCGCATGGAACGGGTGGCGAGATGGCCTTTGGCGGCGCCCTCCAGGTTCGGGCGGCAGCAACCGGGGATTTGCTGTGGATCGAGGAGACCCGCACGGGCGTGGTCGCTTCCCCGGCGCTGGCAAATCTTGACGGCGACGGCCGGGCCGACATCGTTTTCGTGGAATGGTGGGGGGGTGTCCACGCCAGGGCTGGCGATGGGTCGGTTCTCTGGGATGCTGAAACCCACCACCTGGCGTTCACGTCGCCGGCCCTCGGCCACCTGACCGACGATGACCGGCACGATGTGGTCGTGTCGGGCATGCGCCGGCCCGACCACCATGAGAACGACTTTGATTTCCCCGTCAACGGCGAGGGAGTCCTGTCGTTTGCCAGCGAGGGACTGGTGCGGGCCCTGGATGGTGTGACGGGCCGGAACCTGTGGAGTCGCGAGTTCAAGGGAGCCCCTGGAACCCCCGTCACGGCCGATTTGACTGGCGATGGCCAGGCAGAGGTCCTAGTCGTCATCTACAACGGCAAGTCGGGGGTCATGGGAGCTTCCGGCGGCCGGCTCGTCGTCCTTGATGGCCTAACGGGCAGCACGCTGGCGACACATCGACTCGTGTCCGGCGCCGCGGCCACGCCGACGGTCACGGACGTGGACGCGGATGGCTACCCGGACATCCTCATCGCCACCACAGCCCCGGCGCGGGTCCTGCGGCTGGAGTCGGACACCCGGTCCGAGCCGGCGGTGGCGGGCTCATGGCCCATGTGGCGAGGGAATTTGTTGAACACCGGCATGCCGGTCGACTAGGTCCGACTGGCGCTCCTATGGCTCATGGTCGGCCAGGAATTGACGCCTGAGGGGCGCCTCGTGCAAAGCTCCGGCGCGACCCGCTCCGCGGGGGCGTCGCCCCCGCGAACCGCCAGTCTGGCCCCGTTCGGCGTGGCTGGTGGTGGTGATTCGGGCGCGGCGACGGACCCAGCGGACGTTACCGGTTGAACGGCGGAGGCAGATCCATGCGTAGTCCGCCCGCATCAACCGGACCCGGCCACCAGCCCCCTCAACCCCTCATCAAACGTCTGCGCCGTCACCCCAAGCCGCCGGCAATGCGACAACACCACGGCATCGACCCATGCCAAACCCGGGTGCCTCCGGCGCAGCGCCAAGGCGTCGGGTCCGTCGGTTGCGTGGCTGATCTCGATGTTGGCTCGTCCGCATAGGTCGTCGAAGCAGATGCGGGCCGCCGCGCGCCCGAGGCGGTGGGTCCACAAGCCGATGGTCTCGGTCAGCACCTCGCCCGGCACGACGATGGGGGCCGGCCTCGCCATGGCTGCCCTCGCCGCGGCGTGGTGGGCGTCGGTCTCGTCGTAGAGCGCGTACAGAAACGACGTGTGGGCCACGCGGGGGCGCCAGTCGCCCGGCTCGGTCATGGCTCGGCGTCCTGCGCTCCGTCCATCTTGCGCCGGAACTCCGACCAGAGACCCGCCGCCGCGTCCGCTTCGTCGTCGCCGGCCGGCCGGATCGGCTGGAATCGGGGCATGTCGCTGAGGTCGAGGGGTTCCAGGGCCGGCGTCAGCCGTACGGTGGTTTCCATCCCGTCACGCAGCCCCGCGCGGACCACGTCCGCCTTGCGCAGCCGGATGGCGTACGAGTTGCCCCAGCGCAGGATCTTGCCGCTCACCTCGACCGACACGTATCATCATGGGTGATACGACGGCTTAAGCCTTGCCCGAGTGCCGACGCGCCAGGTCTGCCGGGAGCCCATGTGCCGGGCGGCCTGGCCGCCCGGCTCGCGCTTGGTGCGGTGCCTTGTTTGCTCAGCAAAGCCACGGAGTCGGCGGCGCTTCCACGTTCGACTCGCGCAGGCAGATCCACGCGTAGCTCGCGCTCGCATGATTTAGTTTAAAGAAAAGAGGGGAAGAGAAAGGAAAAGAAACGAAGGTGGGGTTTAGAGAAGCCCAGCCTTCTGAAGCGTCAACAAATCCTCGGTCGACAACTTCTCGCCGGCCTTGAACTTCTCATACACTTCATCAGCCGCGGCTTCGGCTTCCTTCGCCGTGACCTGCCGACCTTGGCCGCCACCGCGGCGTCCACCCATGCCGTCCTCGATCTCGTGGATCTGGTTGACGACCTCGATGTACGCCTTGTGGACCTTGTCGGCCTCCATCTTGGAGACAACGAACTTCTCTTGCAGCTTGTCAGCCGTCTTGCGAAGCTTGTCTGACTCCTTGTAGAGCTTGATCATCGAGTCGTGCTCGGACTGGGCCTTCTCGGCCAGTTCGGCGACCTTGGAGTGGGCCTTCTCGGCCTTTTCCTTGAGGTCCTCTGACTTCTCGATCGACGACTTGAGTTCGGGGTCGGCCTTGAGGGCCTTCTCCTTGTCCTTGATGAGGCGGCCGATCTCCTGCAACCGGTCCACAAGTTCCCGCTCCTTGGCGGGCTTGAGCACCTGGGTCATCTGCGTGAACTCCAGTTGCCGGGCCTCCTTCTTCAGCTTCGGAACGTTGATGGAGGCGTTGCCGCCAGGAGCGCGTTCGCGCCGCAGGGCGTCGGCGGCCTTGGCGGCTTCGTCGGCCACCCGGTTCGCTTCGTCCCGCGTTTCCTTCTGCCGTCGGACGGCTTCGTTCATCTCGTCGCGACGCTTCTTGTGCTCGTTGGCCTCGTTGACCAACGCGCGCACCTTGGCGTTGTATTCGTCGCGTTCCTCGGCATGCGCCCGAGCCTCGTCGTTGAGACGATCCCTCTCCTTTCGGAGCAGGTTCGCCTTATCCTGGAGCTCCTCCCTCTGGGGGACAAGCCCGGCGGCGTCCTCACTCATGGTGATCACCTGAATGATTCGCGGGACGAGGGGGTCCTATAATACCTATACGGCACAGCCGATGGCGGACGTCAACCAGGAGTACCCGTATAAGCGGCGTCCTCGATAATTTTGGGCTCTGGTGCGCATTCCCCTGCCGGTGGCTCGCACCGAGGCTGCGGCGCGCATGGGCGGCGCATGGGCCGCGCATGCCGCGGGGCCCGCGGATGGGCGCTACCGCGGCGGAGGAAACCCAGGAGCAGGAAGAAATCGGAGCAATCGCCCCGTGAGCCGTTCAACGTGAGGGGCACCGGCCGCGGCCGAGGGGGTTCTTCTGTGCCGTTTAGAGCGCTTCAATAACGGCTAAGAACGGCCTCGGCTGGCTACAAGCCATGGAAGCAACGAAGTTGTTGGCCCTGGCCGTTCTGCTCTTGAGCAGCCTGGCCGGATGCCTCAGTGATGACGCTGACGAAGTGGCCGCTCCCGGCCCAGTAGGCCTTGTTCCAGTGGAGGACCGCCACAAGTTGCCCTATGATGTGAAGGGCGAGTGGAGTACCACACTGGTTTCCGGTGGATTTGAGATCCTTCCCAGCGTCGCCATCGACATTCCGGTGGCGTTGCCAATTACCGAAGGGGCCACGGCCACCGCCACCGGCCTGACGGTCAACCTGGGCCTGTTCCTGCCGGACGTGCCCGAGGGCACCCGGGTGCCCGTCATTGTTGACGCTGGCCCCTACTATGCAGGCACCAGCAACCCCGCCCTACAGACCGAGGGAGACACCATCGCCACGGAGCCCGCCAACCGCCTCGGCCGGTTCCTCATTGAGAACTTCGTTCCCCACGGCTACGCCGTCGCCCAACTGAGTGTCACTGGCACCGGCGACTCCGGAGGCTGCATGGACCTGATGGGCCTCACCGAGCAGTTGGGCATTGATGCGGGCGTGACCTGGCTGGGTGAGCAGGAGTGGAGCAACGGCAACGTGGCCCTCATCGGCCGCAGCTACGATGGCTCCACGCCCTGGGAAGCGGCCACCACGGGCAACCCCCACCTGAAGACGATCGTGCCGATCAGCGGCCTGACTGGCGTGCATGAACTCATGTGGCGAAACGGTACTGCCGAGTTCCGCGCGCCCGGCCTGTTGTACGGCATTTACGCCGCCATGACGGTCGATGGGGATGCTGGCGACGCCGGTGCGTTGTGCGCCGACAACGCCCTGGGTGCGCCGCAGGGTCTGGCTGCCTACGTGACGGGCGACCAGGTTGCGCCGGTCGCCAACAACTACTGGACGGAGCGCTACTTCTTTGACCGTGCCCTTGAGAACTACAACGGTTCCGTCTACTACATCCACGGCTTGCAGGACTGGAACGTGGAGCCCCACATGGCGTTCCCGTACTACAACCGGCTCATCGACGCCGGCTTCGAGGTCAAGGGACTGTTTGGCCAGTGGGGTCACATGTACCCCGACCGCGAGGGCGAACACGATGCCCTGCGCTCCGGCTACGGCCAGGAAGCCTTCCCGATGTCGGTCCGGTACGACTGGGCGCAGGATTTGCTGGAGTGGTTTGACCACTACCTGATGGAGACCGGTCCCAAGCCTTCGCTGCACGCCGAGGTCCAAGACAACATGGGTGGCTGGCGCTTCGAGGGCACCTACCCGCCCCGTGATGCCACCCGGCTGGAACTGGGCCTCGACCAGGCGAACGCGCTGCACGACTATGATGTGGTCGTTGGCGCTTGCTCTCCGGTCGCCAGCTCCTGCAACGTGGTCAACAGGCTCGGCTACGAGTTCGAGGCTCTAGACATGCTCAACGACACGCGCATCGCCGGCAACGTGCTGTTCCATGTGACCGTGACCCCGACTGGCCCGGGTGGCCAGTTGTTTGCCCGCCTGCTGGACTCAGAGACGGGACTGCGCCTGGGCCATGCTGTCATGGACCTCCGCTTTGCCGCGGGGGGCAACGAAATGCAGCCGGTTGCTCCGGGCATGCCCCTAGTGGCCATGATGGAGTTCGAGGCGATGGATGTCGTCCTGCCTGCCGGGCACGGCCTGATTCTGGAGGTCCTTCCCACGGGTGAGGACTACCTGCACAGCGTCGTGACGGACCCCGTCCTCATTGACACGTCGGCTGCCAGTGTGCTCAAGCTACCGGTGGTCGTGCGCGGCGACGACGCGTTCTTCACGCCGCCTGCACAGCGCTAGTCGGTGGCGCCTCGGTTCTTCCTTTTTCCCTTCTTCTAGCTCCTCTCTCGCTTCTCGTCTTGTTTTTGCAGCCGTTTTGGGTTGCAGGTCGGGGCAAACGGCCGAGCACACCGCCCGGCCCGGCGCCCGGCAGACCGCTTGGCCCGCCACCCGCCAGACCGCCTGGCCCGCGGCCTGACCCACCGCCCCGTATGCCGTTTGAGCTTGGGCGCCTCGGACCCCTGATTCGATCCGGTTTCCCCGGCAGGCTCACGGCCCCCCTTGGAAACTGGATTGGTGCGGATGAAGCCAGCCGGTAGGATAAGGCTCAAGGGCGTGAAGACTCTCCACGCCGCATGTATTACGCGGTTTCAACGCCCCGTGTTTCAGCAGCGCTGGCTGCTGCCCTCCTGGTCTCACTGACCGGCGCCGCCGAGCCAAGTCAGGCGTGGTTCGATGCAGCAGACGACAGCCTGGTCCCGATGGGGCACTTCGATATCCTGCAAATGTGGGCTGGGGCGATCGATGGCGACTTGCATCTCCGCCTTGAGCTGGCGGCCGTGATGCCTACCGACGGCAGCGCCGCTTACGTTCTGGCCTGGACGAATGAAGCCACGCGGATCCAGCTCGTGTGTTGGGTCGACGGGGATGAGTTCGGTGCCCCACAGCCAGCCTGTCTGGCAGAGCAGATTGGCAACGTCGATGGCGCGGGCGCCATTCGCGGCGTGGCTTCGCCGGCCCCTGCCGTAGC
>JBFIJP010000157.1:0-9188 GCA_041600695.1 Thermoplasmatota archaeon
CAACGGCGGCGGCTTCGGAATCGGGCTGGGTCTGCTTCGCGATGCGGACGGAACCGATCACTACACCGCCGGCTCCGTTGGAACCAATGGAGGAGCCGCCCTGATCGCCGTCGGAATGCTGTTCGATCTGGGCGACGGCGACGACCAGTACGACGCCGACATCATTGCCGCCAATGGCGGCGGTACCGTGATCGGATTTGGCCATGTGCGCGACGAGGGCGGCAATGACCGCTACAAAGCCGATGACCTAGCGACCAACGGCGGCGCCCTGCTCCTGGCCACCGGGGCGCTGCGGGATTACGGCGGCGGCACTGATCAGTACCTAGCCGGCAGCGGGGCAACCAACGGCGGAGCCGGCGTCATCGCCCGCGGGCGAATCTGGGACCACGGCGGCGACGACCTGTATGATGCCGGCGGCACGGGCACCAACGGCGGTGCCTTCATCATCGCCTGGGGCGACGCCCGCGACTACGGAGGAAACGATGTCTTCCGCGCCCGCAACCACGCGGTCAACGGCGGCGGAAGCCTGGTTGCTTGGGGCAAGCTGCAGGACTTCGGCGGCGACGACCACTACGATGCCCTCTCCCTGGCGGCCAACGGCGGCGGCCTCCTGGGCGGCAATGGCACCCTGCTTGACTACGGCGGAGACGACCTGTACCAGGCGGGCTCCTTCGGCACCAACGGCGGCGGCTTCGGCCCCTTCCCGTTGCCTGCCTTGCTGGACGCCAAGGGTCTTCTCTACGACGCACGCGGTGACGACTGTTACGCGGCCCACCGGTTCACGGGTTCCTACGGGACCAATGGCGGCGGCGCGCTGTGGGGCGTTGGACACCTTCGTGACGGACGTGGTGCGGATTCCTACTTCGCCGCGGCCGGAAAGCTCGAGGACGCATGCCCCAAGACCAGCACCTTGCCGCGACCCGAGGATGCAGGCGTCGTTTTGACCGAGGCAGCCAAGCGAATTACGGGCGACGGCGTCCCCTCAGACCCCCTCGCAGCCGCACGGTTGTCCCCGGAATCGGGGCCGGTTGGAACGAGGGATTTCGACAAGCACGGCTCCTGCGGCACCAACGGTGGCGCCTGTTGGATGGGCGACGGAACCCTCATGGACCTCGGCCCCGGAAGCGACCGCTTCGTTGCCGGCGACAAGGGGACCAACGGAGGATTGTACAACTCCGAACACCAGGGAACGCTCGTCAACCAATGCGGCACAGACTCGTACATCGCCGGCCAGCGCGGCACCAACGGCGGAGCCGCATGGAGCACCATCTTCACGGACAACATGGGCTCCGCCAAACTCATTGACTTAGGCGGCGCCGGAGACCGCTACGACGACGGCGACGACCTCGGCGACGGCATCGACCGCACCGTGCTCGCCAAACCCAACATCCACGGCGACCAGCTCGACAGCGGCGTCGCGCCCTGCGGGGACCCGCCAGTTGACCCGTGCGAAGTTCCCGGTCCCGAAGACTACGATGGCGATGGGCTCAGCAACACTGAGGAATTGCTGGTGTACGGCACGGACCCATGCAGCGCCGACAGCGACGGGGACGGCTGCCGCGACGGCGAGGAAGTGGCCCTTGGAACCGATCCGCTCGATTCCACCAGCATCTCCGACGAGTGCAGGCACGACCTCTGAAGCGTGAGACGGCCGGGCCCGTGGGGGCCCGGCCGGAGGCGATGCGTCGGGGGATGGTGGTGCCGGATGCAAGCACGCGGGACCTCAACGGCATGGCCATGCCACCTCCGGCGCCGCCAGGGCGCGGGGTAGTGCCGACCCCTCGCGCTTCCGGGCCGTCGTCGCGGGAGCGGGCGAGGCTCGGACGGCTGAACTGAGGGCACCGCCGAGAGTCGCAATTGGCGCCATTTGCCCATCGCGCCACCGGCAAGGCCGGAAGCAGAGGTGTGTTTCCCCGATCCAGGTAACATGCCGGGTGGGAGCCAGCCTCTTTGCCGAGCCCAGCCTTTGGGGTCCGTTCAATGCCTTCGGAGAACGTCGATTCAGCCGGGGCTTTCGCCTTTGACCTGCTGGCAGAAGCCGCAGACGCGAAGCGCCGCGCCTTCTTGCCGGACTCTTGACCAGCGTCGCTCGAAACTTCTTGTCAATCGTACGGTCATTTCCTGAGCATGGCTTTGCTGGCGCTTGATGCTTGCGGGCTTTGGAGCCAAGCGCCGCGGCACGCTCAAGGTGCGCTGTCGCGTGGCTGCGCCATGCGAACCGCTGGAGCGATTTGTTCGCAAGCGGCCTCTAGGACCAATGTCTTTCGTCCGTTCATGCCCGCTCGACGATCAGCCCAGGAATACCATCGAAATTACCGTCCAAGGTTACGAGCGGGACACCGCGCCACATCGCGTGCGCTGCGATGATGGTGTCGAAATCGCTACGCGGCTTGCCCGCCGCCACCAGGCATAATCCTTTGGTCAATGCCACTGCGCCCACCGAACCTCGACCAAGACCGCTGAGCCGCGTGCGAACGGTTTGAGCAAAGCCGCGAGCCGGAGGCGAAGGGTCGCGTTCAGCGATTTGTTATCCCGCATCCCCCAAGGTCTGGGCGAGCTTCCGGCATTTCTTTTCCACTCCCTAAACTTGGTTGGGCACAATTTATTTCATCAACACCAATAACTCGTGCCTTCGCCCAGGGCAGTCAACGAGCGTTGCGGGGTCGGGACCATGGGTGCCGATCCCAGGTTCGTGGTTCTCGGAGGTTAACTGGACCGGACCCCCCTAGGGTCGCAGCGGACGGCCTTTTACCCCGCTTCCACATGCGCGCGCATGCGGTGGTTCGTCGCGGGCCTGGTGGCTTTGTGCATGGTGATGTCCGGGTGCCTTGGGGCGTCCACGATGATGGCGGGGGTCCCGAATCCAGGCGCGAACGGCGTGCCCTCCAGTTCCATGGCGTTCGGCCCGGTTCACCGAATGACACACGAGGGCGACTTCCCTGTCGAGCCGAGTATCGCCGTGCGCGGCACAGGCTCCTCGGCGAAGGTCGTGGTGGGTGATTTCGTCATCATGGATGGCGGGCCGGTGGGGCAGGAGCGCCGGTCGCACATGGAGATTCACCGCTCGCAGGATGGTGGCGCGACCTGGTCGTCCGCGCCGCTGCCGACGCACATCTTCGCCGCGCACGACCCCCTCGGCCGGATCGCCAACGCGGGCGACGTGGTCCTGTCGTACGCGCCGACCGGGGAACTCTACCTCGCCGGCATCGCAACCGAAGGTGTGGGGCCCGCAGGCATCGATCCGTTCCTCGTGAACTTCCATGCCTTCGTCACCCGCAGCCTCGACGACGGCGCCACCTGGAGCCCCGTCATCCTGTTCGAGCGCGGCGCCGGCACGCCCTACGGTCTCCTCAACGACAAGGAATGGATCACCGTCGACATCGACGGCACCATCCACTTCACGTGGACCCAATGGCTCGGCTTCTCCACGTTCCTGAAATACACGCGCAGCACGGACGGCGGCGCCACATGGGCGGAGCCCCTCACGATCGCCTCGGCGCCCGAAGCCCACACGGCGTTCCAAGGCACCACGATTGCCGCACCCGGCGACGGCGTCGTGCACATCGCGTACAGCCACATCTACCAGTTGAACATGGGGCCCCTCAGTCCCCCGGCGAACCAGCAGTTCGTCCGCACGAGCCACAACAACGGCGAAACCTTCGGCGACCCGGTGGAACTGGGCCCCAGCGTGTTCCCCCGCTACGGCACCGTGTTCGCCGACCCCGCCCACCCCCAGGAGGCCATGTACGTGGGCTCGGACGACTCCGACCCCAGCCAAGTGTACATCACGCGAACCCAAAACGGCGGCGCCACCTGGTCCACCCCCCACCACTTCGCCGACACCCGCGACGGCATGCAACTCCTGCCCGCAGGCCGCGTGGACGCAGACGGCCGCGCCATCGTCGCCTTCTACGACGAAGGGTGGCCCGGCGGCCAACGCCTTGTTGCCGCCGTGTTCGAAAACGGCGTCCTCGTTGACGAAATCGTGCCCGCAAGCGGCCCCATCAACCCCGGCTCCCACCGCCGCGAATACCTCGGCATCGCCGGCTCCGGCTCCGAAACGTGGGTCGCGTACGTCGCCGGGGAAGAAGCCACCGGCACCTGGATCGAAGTGACGCGGCTCGCGCCCACGTGAGCCGCCGGCCCGTGCGGCCGCTCGCCAGCAGCGCCCCGGCGGCGGCCGTGAGCGCGCCTGGGGCGCACCCACACCGGGGCACCCGGTGCAGGGTACTGGTGGACGCGCCGACGCATTTGGCGACAGCCACGCACCCACCCCTCGCGGGCACGTAACCGTGATCCCGGTAGGTCTTCGCCAGCCTAGTCAAAGCAGCTCGCGTGCTTGGAATTCTCCTCGGGTTCACCAGGGTTTGATCCCAGTGACGAACCACGTACGTACAACTCGCCTTATGCGCATCAATGGCAACCACGGGCTTCACATTTTTCACCTGCCGGATCGACCGGCACAGATCGTCAACGCGTAGCCCGTGATCGCTCTAACGACGCGTTTCCAAATCAGCACCGGGACAGCGTCCACGGCAGACGTACATTACCACTTGTTAGATGCCTGGGTGAATGTAGCGCCGCTAAGCAGCTTCACTAGGAATATGACAACCAATACCAGAGGGCTCCCATGTAGTGCAGTGCTGACCTGCCGCTGTCGCGTGGTTCTGGCCCGTTTCCGGCGCGGGCTGCATTTCAGTTGTTATTGATGGGCTCTGACGCTACACTCCGAGCCTGGTAACAAAGCCATCTTTTTCCCTCCTGTTGGAGCCACTCGCCCTGCTGTCGGTCGCTAGTTTAGCGTCAAGGCCATTCAGACTCGATCCCCCGAAGCCCGGCTACAAGTCTGCGGCTTGACCGCGTTCTGAGTGAAGGGGAAGGGCGGATCGAGAAAAGGCGAACGGAAGCCCCATGCACGTTGAGTGCGAAGAGATGAGCGCCTACCTAACACCTAAACGCAACAAGCGCATGACAGAATCCGCCCCCTCCCCATCACAGAGATGAGTTGTTAGCACGCCTCGGAAGATCTGTGACTGGGCGCTTCGCGAAGCAAGCGTGCTGCTCATTCTATACTAGGAAGGCCGCGGGTGCGTTGTCCCCGGCCAAGTCGCAATGCAGTGAAAACGTCCCTTCGCGCTCGCCCGTGTCATGTCCGTTGGACACCGTGTATGAAACGGTGAAACTCAGCCAATCGCGTTGTGCCGGCGAGTGGCCCTCCAGGGAATAGCTGAATACCTCAGTGTCTTGTGGTCCAAGGTCGCTTCCGAAGCCGGTCTCCGAGGCCGTGAACTGGCCCCCTTGCGCCCGAATCACAAGCGCGTCCTCGAACCACGGTGACGGTGAGATTTCGCCAAACGAATCCCGACTTACCCATTCCATCGAAATGCGCGTGATGGGGTCGTTGCTGAATGCTTCGATGGTCGTTTCCACCGTCCTTAGCGCAACCCGAATGTGCTCGTCCTGGCAAGTCGCCACGCCAACCTTGTTCGTTCCGGAATTCACCCCCGGGCCAGAGGCGCCCAAATCTGAAACCAGGGCCAACATGACTGCCGAGCCAACAATGACAATCCCCGCGATCCCCAGGCCTATTCCCCATGCGGCCATGCCACCTCCCTTCAACTCGTGGGGGCGCGACCGAATCTCGCCACGCGCCATCGCGCCGAGAATGATGGCCAGGGGAGCGGTGATAATGCTGGCGAACCAGATAATCCAAGACGCGATTCCCAGAATCAATGCTGCAACCGCCTTTCCGCTCGTCTTGAGTGGTTGACTGTGCAGGCCTTGTCCATAGTATCCCTGATGCGAGGCAAACGGCGCATAGTTCATGGGGGTCGGGCGCAGCTGGGGCGGTACCTGGCCGCCGTAGCCACACTGGGGACAAATCTTCGGCTGACCTAGTTGAAAGGTCACGGTTGCCTGACAGCGAGGACAACGAACAGGGTCAACCACAAGCATCGGACTAACCTCTCCGTTCTTAGAGCTGCCTGGCTTCGCAAGGGGCGTGCTATCGGTTGAGCTAACCCGCCCCGGAGCGCAGCGGAGGGGTCGGGTTGAGCGTGTTGTTATCCCTGCCGACTTGCGGGTACTGGCGCCCGTTGCTGGGCCGTGTATTCCTTCCAGCGCCCGCGAGGAGTCATCTTGACTAGGCCTTCTGCCTCCAATCGTTTGAGTCGATGCTGCGTCGTGCTGCGACCCCACCCCTTGCTCGTGGCCCATTCGAGGATTTCCTTCTGGACGGCTCCTGGGTTCTTGAGGAGCCACTGGTGCAGAGCGTGCAAGTCCGGTTCCCGTAGGATGACGACGGAATTCCATGAATCATTAAACCTGCCGTGATTCTCAAAGTAGCGCAACGTTTGGTTGTGGGGCTTCTCCATGATGAGGTTCGCGTGCTTGAGTACCGCGATGTGATGGCGAGCCGTCCCGGTTGGAATACTGGTCCCCCGAACAACCTCGCGAAAAGTCGCTCCTGGATGGGCTTCAATGAAAGCATGCAGGACCCGGCGCCGCGGGTGCGCCAAAGCAGGCGCCGACCGCGTTTTCGTAAGTAGAGCTAAGGCAAGCTTGGCGAGCAATGCTAGGATACCGGCGCCAGCAATGGCCGCGAGCGCCTTTTGCGTCGTGACCAGCGGCGCTTCATCTAGGAAAACCACCGAAGGGGGCGTCCAGGCGCCCGACACACGGCTTCCGTCACCGGTCGCCTGCAAACCACTAAAGGTCATGGTGCCGTTTGCGCGCAGAGTCTGGTCGCCCGCAGCGTCAGCGCCTGGCCCAACGAATCCCGGCAAGCGCACGACGCCATCATGAAACAAGTCAGCTTCTCGGCTCAACCCATACACCATGAGATTGGGCGTATTCAAGTGGATGCTGCCGACTTGGGTGCCGTTGAGGACCATGAACGTCCGGGCTACTAGATCCATGGAGGTCACGGAGCTCGTGGTGCCGTCCAAGTCTGCGGGACCGCTTGGCGGAGGACAGTCGACTGAGCCGCACAACCATTCAACTCCCTGGATCTCCAATCCCTGAAGGCTATCGGATGTAACCGAAAAGCCGGAGCCGGACGCCAGGCGCCAAGCGATTCCCCCCGGAAGGCATCGGCCTTCACGCCACGGCCGATAATGGTCCGTGTCGGGATCAACGAGGTTCGGCCAACACGGAGCACGTCCTCCTGCGCGAGCCTGCAGGGCGCCGCTGGTTGCTTTGACCACGATTTCTTGGGCCTCGATTTCGACTGTTGACATCGGCGTCGTGGCAGCACCTCGCGCCAGAATGTCACGACCATTCCAGCCTCCCAGCGGAACGGCATCACTGGCCTGCTGACCCGAGACACCAGGACCTGACAAGCGGGCTTCAATGCGCGTGTGATTCCTACCCGCTACGGGTCCAGGCCAACTCAACTCCAGGTCTACGTCGCCTGGCTCAATGATTAGGAGAATCCGGCCCGAAATCCTCAACTCGAATTCGCCTTCCGCCGCCAAGGGAGAATCAAACGATACTCCATATACGGACGACGCTCCGACACAACTCGCGGCAGCCACTAGCGTCGCGGCAAGAGCCTTGCATCTCATTTGATCCGATCCATGCAATCCCAATCCGCAAACCTTGATAGTTCCGCAACGAAATCGATCTGAGTATAGAAAACGCTCGTACCAACCCAGTCGCTCCCATAGAGCTTCGCGTGAAGAGTCTCCTCTGTGAGATTACCAATCCCCAGAGGAAGATCTAGGCCCGGGCTAGATGCCGTACCGGTGAGGTTAAGTCGCCAGGGCCCCGCATCACTTGCGCCTAGCCATACTTCTTCGTCGATGAGCGACCCCTCGTCAAATTCTGTGTAAGCCAGATCGACGTAACTGGTTCCATAGGTGCTGGTCCATTGGTATCGCAGCGAGTGGGTTGCCACGGTTGTATCCCTAATCAATTTGGCCTGTATGGGGATCGGTTCGATGGCAGTGGCGTTCCGAAAAGCTGTCGCAAGGTAAGCGTCGGATAGATAGACATTTCTGATAATCTGGTGGGCCTCTCCAAAAGGCTCATAACAGGATTCCGGTGGCTGGGCATTGGAGTGGAACTCGAAAATGATTTCTGCGGGGCGCTCGAACGCCCCCAAACCAACCCGGTTGCAGAAGTACCCGAGAAAACCATAATGTTTTGGTGCCACACCATCGTACCTCCACGCCGAGGGCGCTTCGTCTGCATACCGCTGGGCTGGTGCGTCGAAAGTCGATAAGAAGCCATGGCAATCTGACACCGCCAGGATGTTGGTCAAGGACGGCGCCTGCGGACCCAACACGATTTCCGGCCCCGTCGCCTCTGGCATGGAATTGTGTGGGTCCTCGGCCTTATCTCCGGGGGGTGAAGTACACCCAGCGATGAGAATCCCTACCAACATGATCCACCTGAGCGCTATCATAGCACGCACCAAAGGTACTTCCAGGAGTCATAGTAGACCGTGCCGTGGGCCCAACCCGTGGGATAAACGATATGGCGCTTTCCGGCGCCCTCTACCGCCTCTTCACGGTAATCGCCAAGGCTACCACTACCGCCAACATCGCCGCTGCCAAAGTAGCAGTTCCAGGTCGCTGTTCCGTGCTTGTGGCAGTCCACGAGATCCAGCCCAGAACCGTTGGTGGCGCCGTCGAGGACACAAGAAGCTAGAGCCGTCACACCAGGCTTCGCCGCGTCGCCTGCCGACAGGGGCGCCATCAGCAGCGCCACACAGGCGGTCGCTCCGGCCAGCGTGATGCAACGCCGCATGGATGTCATACCGCTCCGAAAGCGGGCACCGACTTTAAAACAACTCGAACGCTTGTTGGCCTGACGCAGCGCCACCCGCCTCTGGCGACTGTTCCCCCCGGGACATCAACGGTTCTAGGCGGCCCACGCCGAGGAAGAGTGGCGGCGAGGGATAACGGTTGAGTTAAGCGGCGCGCGAAGCGCGTCCGCTTGAACGATTCCTATGTATGTCTGCCGCCCACCGAGCGCCATTCTCCTTGACGCCCTGCGCGGCAATCATGCTACGTGTTCCAGGCGGCCACCCCATTTGTTTTAGACTCCTATTCGCGGCAACCAGTGGTTCCGGCATGTGGCTGTTGCAGTTGCGGGTGGCCTCCCTTTTCCACACTTGTTAGCGCCAGTTGGCTGGAAATTTCAGCGATTCAAAAAGTGCTTCAGGTAATTGTTGGCAGAAACCC
>JBFIJP010000158.1:0-9161 GCA_041600695.1 Thermoplasmatota archaeon
ACCGTCAGCACATGGAATCCGTCGTGCTCGTGGACGCTGTCGGTCCAAAGGATGCGGTTTCCGTCCAGCAAAATATCCAGTTCCACGTTGACGTGCCCCGTCAGGACGAGGGGGTTTTCCTGCTCGACCAGCGCGTAGGCGACATGGATTGGGTGTCCCGCGTACGCCACATCGGGAAGCAACCACCGGAATTCGTACTCGCCTGCCACGGGCTCGGCATGCTCGGCGGAGCCATGCATGGTAGCAAGGAACATCGTGATCAGGACCGCAACAGCGCGCCGCATGGTCGCCGCAAACGCACTTCCCTTCTTGACGCTTGGCGCGCCGGGGCCACCCTATGCGGGGTGACGCGGGTGCGGTTGCATCACCAGAGCGGGCGGGGTCCTGTTAAGGGCTGGGCATAGCGTCGTGTGGATGCTTGCCGACGGCGCATCGGCGCCCAGTTCAGCCCGTTCACCTCGTGGTGCGCCACGGCCAACATGTCTCAAGCACGCACGGCCTTCAAATCCCCATTCGAACACTCATTGGCCTTTTGCCCGCATGCCTGATCCCTAGACCAGCGTGCTGGCCTCGGCCCGTCCGAACACCCTTACCAGGGCAGTCGTGATCTCTCCGATGGTGGCGTAGGCGCGGGCGGCCTTGATGATCTCGGGCATCAGGTTGTGGCTGGGGTCGGCGGCGGCCGCGGCGAGGGCTTCAAGGCTGGCGGCGACGGCGGCGGGGTCGCGGTCTGCTCGCACCTTGGCCAGGCGGTTTTTGGCGGCGGCCAGGCCCGTCGTGCTCAGTTTGAAGATCGGTGGCGGGGCGGGGTCAACATCCTCGGTGAAGCGGTTGACCCCGACGATGACTTCTTCACCGGACTCCTGGGCTTTGCGGTGGCGGTGGGCGGCTTCGGCGATGCGGCGCTGGATGTACTCCCCGCTGACGGCTGCCTCGGCGCCGCCCAGATCGGCGACTGCCTTCATCTCGGCGCGCACCCGGCGTTCGAGTTCATCGGTGAGGTACTCGATGAGGTACGAGCCGCCGAGGGGGTCTGTCACGGCGGGGACGTTGGATTCGTGGGCGACGATCTGCTGGGTGCGCAGGGCAATCTGCTGCGCCTTCTCGGTGGGGATGGCGAGCGCCTCATCGAAGCAACTGAGCGCCAGGCTCTGCACACCGCCCAGAGTCGCGGCGAGGGCCTGGATGGTGGCGCGGGCGATGTTGTTTTCCGGCTGCTGTGCCGGGAGGGTGCTCCCACCCGTTTGCGTGTGCGTCCTGAACATCCAGCTCTTCGGGTTCTTGGCACCGTACTCCTCCCGGAGCATGGTCGCCCAGATGCGGCGCAGGGCGCGGTACTTGGCGATCTCCTCGAACAGGTCGTTGTGGGTGTTGAAAATCCAACTGATGCGCGGCGCGAACTCGTCGATCTCGAGCCCCCGGGTAACGGCGCGATCCATGTAGGCGCGTGCGAAGCTGAGGGCGTAGGCGGCTTCCTCGACAGCATCGCAGCCGGCCTCGCGCATGTGGTAACCGGAGACACTGATCGGGTTGAACCGGGGCACGTGCCTGGCGCAGTACTCGATGACATCCGTGCACAGGCGCATGGAGTGTTCGAGGGGGAAAGTGTAGGTACCTCTGGCCACGAACTCCTTGAGCAGGTCGTTCTGGAGCGTGCCCGAGACGTGGTCGGGGGACACACCCTGCTTTTCGGCTGCCACCAGGTAAAACGCCAGCAGCACCGAGGCGGTGGCGTTAATCGTCATGCTCGTGGACACCTTGTCCAGGGGGATGCCCTGGAACATCGCCTCCATGTCCGCCAGACTGGCCACACTCACCCCGACCTTGCCAACATCGTCCTCGGCCATCGGGTCGTCGGGGTCGTAGCCGATCTGCGTCGGCAAATCGAAGGCCACGCTCAAGCCGGTCTGGCCGTGCTCCAACAGCCACTTGAAGCGCTTGTTGGACTCCTCGGGCGTCGCCAGCCCGGCATACTGGCGCATGCTCCACAACCGCTTGCGGTACAGCTCCGGAAACAGACCGCGCGTGTACGGAAATTCGCCCGGCTTCTCCGCACCATCCGGCGCCAGGTACGGAGGCAGCGGAATCCCGCTCGCCGTCGTCCACTCATCTGTCACGGCAAGGCCTCCCCGCGCATCCAGGCCGCGCAGGCCGCCGGGGTTGTTGGACGTGACGCTTGATGACGCCGGGGGCCCGAGAGGCAGGGGACCCGGCGGGCCGGCTGGTGCTTGGTAAACGGCACGCACCCCACCCGTGATAGTCCAAGCGGCCATCGCCTTGCCCGCTGCCCTGGAAGTCCGGCCATGATCCAGATCCGATTCGTCACCGTGGAGGGATGCAAGGCACCGTGCCGCCACTGCGCCCGCGCCGAGGTGCTCCTGCACAGCGTCGCCTCACTGGCCGGGGTGCCCCTGCCCGAACATGAACCGGGCAGCCGCGGCGAAGCACACCTGGGCGACGGCCGCAGCCTGGAGGCGATCCACATGGACTGCGATAAGGCCAAGGCCCGCGGCTTCCCGATTGAGGGCGCACCGTACCTGGCGGTTGGCGACGACATCATCCTCCAAGGGGACGACTGGGACGACGCGGTCATGGCGCGCGAAATCCTCGCCCTCCTGCGCCCCGGCGGCCTGGCCGATCTGCGACCGTAGCGCACACATAGCCGTAGCCCGGCGCTTGCCGCAAGTGCCGCCGGACGGAGCAAACGTCCTCCTGGGGGCGTTGAGGCCCAGGCAAAGCCTGGGCCCGGGGCACGCATGGCACAGCCCCAAAGCCCAATTGGCCCCGCGGGAGACCTACCATCGGGGCGCCATTTCCTGCACAAAAGCACCAACTCTTGTAACCAGAACAACAGATGGCGCCCTGATGACCCCCATGAAGAAACCGGGACCGGCCCGAATAACCCCCGCCACCCGAAGCCCGCCTTCCGCCTGGCCGGGGTGGTCTAGATGACCTCCCACCAAGCCACCTGGCAGGGCAAACTGATCGCCGCCAGCGACGAAACCGTCGTCGTGGAAGGCAACCATTACTTCCCACCCTCGGCCGTCGAGCAGGGGATGCTGCGCCCCAGCACCACCAAGACAACATGTCCCTGGAAAGGCGTGGCCAGCTATTATGACGTGGTGGTCGACGGCGATGTCAACAAGGACGCCGCCTGGACCTACCCCGCCCCACTAGATGCGGCCAAGGAAATCAAGGACCACGTGGCGTTCTGGAAGGGCGTCAACGTCCGCTAAGGCTCAGGGTTAACCCCTCGGACGCGAATCGCCTCGCGTGAAGCGCCCCGCGGCCGCCGCCGTCGGCTGGACCCTCATCGCCCTCGCCCTGCCCGGATTCCTGGTCGCCCTCGCGTGGGTGTATGCATGGCTAACCGGCTCGTGGCAGGCTCGGTGGCTGGCCAACGCCGCAGCCCTCTACGGCGTTGCCTTCGCCGTTCCCGGCGCCCTGATCCTCGCCAGCGCCTGGAGCCGGTCCGCGCGCGCCCGGCCACGCCCTACGCGCCCGCCGCGACCCGGCCTGCTCGTGGGCGGTTGGATGTGCCTCGCCGTCAGCCTCGTCCCAATGGGATACATGTGGATGTGGCTGGTGAGTTGGCTCTTCTGGGGCGATGTCAACCTGGATGCGGTCGCGTACGCCAACACGGGGGCCTTCTTCTGGGTGCTTTTCGCCACTGCGGGGGCAATCCTCATCACTCTCGGCCAGGCGAAGGGCCATCCGGTCGACGCGGAATCTCCCGAGATCAGCCGGACGCATCAAAAATCGACTTGATCAATTCCGGCATGGTCGGGTGAATGTGAATCGTGTCCCGAATGGCCTGCGCTGGCAATTTGTTTTCCATGGCCACCACGACTTCATGGATCAAATCCGCCGCGTGGGGGCCCACCATGTGGAATCCGAGGATTCGATCTGTCTGGACCTCAACGATCAACTTTGCAAACCCCTCCGGCGACCCAATGATCTGCCCCTTCATGATGTCCTTATAGTCCTTCTTGATGGTGGTAAATTCGAGGCCAGCCGTACGCGCCTCCTCCTCGGTCAGCCCGACGGCCGCCACTTGCGGGTCGCTGAAAACCGCATGCGGATTGGCAGTATAGTCCATCACGAGATCCTCGCCCTGGCTGTTTCGAAAAGCAATTTCGCCTTCCTTGCTGCTCGTGTGTTTGAACATTCCCTGACCAATGACATCCCCGTATGCATAGATATCCGGATGGGTCGTTTGGAGGCGATCATTAACCTTCACGAATCCACGTTCGTCCAATTCCACCCCGGTCAACTCCACGCTCAGGTCGTCCGTGTTGGGACGCCGACCAACCGCCACGAGAATAGCATCGGCGAGTACGGTATGGGGCGCTGCTTCTCCGGGCCCCTGCACCAGGAAACCAACCTGGTGTCCCTCGCGGACGGCTGCCTGGGCCCGGTAGCCGTTGAGGAGCGTAACATTCTCCTTGGCGGCAAATTTTTGCGTGAAGAGACTGCGCACATCGGCGTCCTCGCGCAGCAAGCAAGATGCACTCTCGATCACCGTCGTAGTGGTCCCGATACCCGAGAAAAAATGGCCGAATTCGACTCCGATGTACCCCCCGCCAAGGATTACAATGGATTCTGGCTGTATTTCAAGATCGAAGAGATTCTCGTTGGTAAGAAATGAAATTTCTGACAGGCCAGGAATGGCCGGAACCACGGGACGCGCGCCGGAGGCGATGAAGATCTTGTCGCCCGTGACGCGCACGGGGCCATCGACGGTGGACACCTCAAGGACCCGGTCGCCTACAAATCTCGCATGCCCGTAGAATGGCGTGAAGCTGGATTCCACCCAGCCCCTGGTGCCGGCCGCCCCGTCCGTCCGGCGGGCGCGCACGCCGTCTGCAAGGGATTTGAAGTCGAAATGGATGTGTTGCTCGGGAATGGAAATCCCGAATTTGCTGGCCTCGCGAATCGTCTTGAGGATTTCTGCGGCCTGGATTAACCCCTTCGACGGAATGCAGCCGCGGTTGACGCACGTTCCACCAAGGGCTTCGGGCAATTCGTCAATGAGGGCCACCGATTTGCCGGCGCGTTCGGCGAAGTAGGCCGCCGTGAGACCGCTTCCGCCGCCTAGGACGACGATGTCGAAGTGTTGGGGTTCTGCCATGGGGTGTGCAACGGGTGGTCCAGGGAAGGCCTTGGGGGCCCGTGCAAACCGTGCTGCACACCAAGCAGGCGGTGCCCGCCTGCCGGTCGTCGGGCGTGGCGTCGTCACCACGGGGGGGCGAGCGACCAGGCTATTCGACGAGCCCGGCCTTCCTCGCCACGCCCAGAATCCGCTCCTCGACGCGGATGGTGGCCTTGTCCACCATTTCTTCGCCGTACACGACGGCGCCGAGGCCGTCGTCGGAGTCAGCCTTGTCGTACAGGGCGATCAGGTCCTTGGCGCGGGCGACCTGCTCCGGCGTCGGCGTGTAGACTTCGTTGACGATTTCGACGTGCTTGGGGTGGATGCACCACTTGCCATCGAAGCCCATGCGCTTGCCGATCGTGGCATCGGTGCGCACTTGGTCCATGTCGCGGAAGTTGATGGTCACGCAGTCGATGGCGTCGAGGCCGTTGGCGTGGGCGGCGTTGACCAGCTTCTGGCGGCTGTACGTGAAGTCCGTGTTGATGTCGGGGCGCAACTCGGCGCCGGTGTCGGCGGCGTAGTCGGCGACACCGAAGATGAGGGCCTCCAGGCGGGGGCTGGCGGTGGCAATTTTTTCCACCTCAAGGACTGCCTTGCAACTCTCGATGAGCACTTCGAGGCCGATCTTGCCGTGGGGCAGACCCGCCTTGCGCTCCAGGTGGGTCAGGAGCTGGTCCACGTAGCGGATCTCGTCGGCGCTCTCGGTTTTGGGGAGAATGATGATGTCAAGGTTCTTGCCGGCTTCCAGAACGACGCGGGTGATGTCGTCGAAGAAGAACTCGGTGTGGACGTTGTTGGGGCGGAACGCGGCGATCGTGTCGCCCCACTCGACCGTGTTGGCGGCCTCGATGACGGCGTCGCGGGCGGCGACCTTCTGGCTGACGGCGCAGGCGTCCTCCAGGTCCATCATGACCAGATCGGCGCCGGTGCCGGCAGCCTTGGCGATCATCTTGACGGAGTGGCCGGGGGTGGTGATTTCGCTGCGGCGAACGCGGGTGGGGCGAGACATGTTCGTTCCTCGTGAACCGGTCGGGCGCCGCATGGCGGCGGCTCCTTCCGAAGTGGCGCGCAGGAGGAATGGTGGGTTGAAAGGGTTGGGTTCGGCGCGCCGCGGGCCGCGGGGCGGCCGAATTGGAATCGGACCTGGCCCAGGGGACCGTTCGAGGGTGGGCGTCCGCTCAGGGCCTTGGGATTTGCTAAAAAAAAGAACGCGGAGAAAGTGGATGAGGGTGGTGTGGGTTGGTGATTCTAAGGGGGCAGCATGTCGCGGGCGCACCGTGCCATGGGCGACTCAAGCGGCTTCGAATTGCCGCAGCCGCGGTAGCGCTCGCCGTTTAGGGGACAGTACACTTCGTACGGCTGGCACGCGTCAGCGGGTTCGACGATATTGACGGGGGCCACGGTGAGGGCCACGAGGGCCAACGCGAAAACAAGGATATGCTTCAAAGGGCATCTACCTGGCCCTCCGATGGAGGCGACAGCGACACAAGGATACCGATGACGCAACGCACTGGTTGCAGGCGCAGGACGGGGGAATGAGGGGAAGACTGGTTCATGGGGCCGGTGGCCTTAGCGCCGCAGGACGAAATGAACGGCGCATTGCACGACGGGGGAATTGACCGGCAGTCCGCCGCACGATCCGTACGAGTCGCCGGTGAGGGGACAGTACCACGTGTAGGGTTGGCAGGCTTCGGCGGGCTCGACGACATCGACGGGAACCGTCGCAACAGCGGCGAAGGCGAGCGCGAGGATGAGAACGTGCTTCATGGGGCCTCGGCGCCGCCATCCTGCGCGCCCAAAGAAACCCGCCGGCCATGCAACGCCGCTGGTGCGCAGGCGGGCCCTGCCGGTCAAGTCCTTGTGCGGCGGCCCGCATGGCCCTCCATGACTTGGGGCACCCCCAATACTGCCAGCGCCCGCCGTCTACTCCTTTTGGGCTCTGGCGAGTTGGGAAAGGAAGTGATCATCGAGGCCCAGCGGCTTGGCATCGAATGTATTGCCGTCGATCGGTACGCGGGGGCACCGGCCATGCAGGTGGCGCACCGCAACCATGTGGTTGACATGACTGATCCGGGGGCGCTGAGGCGGATCGTTGAGGCCGAGCGGCCGGACTGGATCGTGCCCGAGATCGAGGCGATCGCGACGGCGGAACTAGAGAAACTGGAGTTGGAGGGGTGGAAGGTGATCCCGACGGCGCGGGCGGCGCGGCTCACGATGGATCGGGAGGGCATCCGTGCCTTGGCGGCTGAAGAGCTTGGGCTGGCCACGAGCGCATACCGTTTCGCTTCCACGTTGGAGGAATACCTGGCGGCCGTCGATGCGGTGGGGCTGCCGTGCGTCGTGAAGCCCACCATGAGCAGCAGCGGCAAGGGCCAGTCGACGGTTCGGTCGCGGGAAGAGGCACGGGCGGCGTGGGAGTACGCCGCCGCGGGAAGTCGAACCAAGACAGGTCGGGTCATCGTGGAGGGTTTCGTGGATTTCGACTACGAGATCACGCTGCTGACCGTCCGCCACGCCGGCGGAACCACGTTCTGTCCACCCATCGGCCACCGCCAGGAGGACGGGGACTACGTCGAGTCGTGGCAGCCCATGTCCATGTCGGATGCGGCCCTTGCCAAGGCGCAGGAGATGGCGGGGGCCGTCACCGAGGCCCTGGGCGGCTGGGGCTCGTTTGGTGTCGAGCTGTTTGTTCGTGGCGACGAAGTCATTTTCAGCGAGGTCAGCCCGCGACCCCACGACACCGGTCTTGTCACGTTGGGCAGCCAGACCCTCTCGGAATTTGCCCTGCACGTTCGAGCCATCACGGGGCTTCAGGTGCCCGATGTTGGCTTCATCGGCCCGGCCGCCAGCGCCGTCATCCGGTCGACGTCCGCTACGCGGGCTCCCGCTTTCACGGGTGTTGAGGACGCCGTGACTGCGGCCGATATCCAGCTTCGGCTCTTCGGTAAGCCCGATACGCCCGGCAAGCGGCGAATGGGCGTGGTTGTCGCGACGGGGTCCGACACCGGTGACGCCCGGGCGCGGGCCAACGCGGCTGCGGGCAAGATCGCCGTGGTGGATGGCGGGGCGTCCCGTTCCTGAGGCGCATGGGGGCCCCGCGGAGCCACGGCAGGCCCTGTTCACTCGCCTGGCCGGCTACGATGCCGGCCCAGCCACCTGGACCTGATGGTAGGGCCGCCAGTACGCGAATTCCACCTCTTCATCCATCCAGGGCGCGACGGCGGCGATGTGGGCCCGGCCCGTGCCGTCAATCGCGATCATGTTGAACTCCGGGAAGGGGTTCTGGGGTCCCGTGAAGAGGGGTTCCGCGGTCGTCGTGGCGACTTGGATGGCATTCGGTGTGATCCGGGCCCAATAGAAGTACCAGTCCTGCTCGTGGAGGCGCGTGGTGGCATCCGGGGTGCCGGAGAACAGCACCATCGCGTGGCCAGGCTCGCGCGCAGCGACCCACGGCGCGCCACTGATTCCTCCTTCCAGCAGGGCCACGGGCTCGCTCCATGTGGCCCCGCCGTCGCCGCTTGCGGTGTAAAACGTCGGCTGGTCGTCTGCCCGCTTCTCGCTGAAGACCACATGGAGCCCGCCGCCCGAGTCCCGGTCCAGGGACGGATACAAGAAGCTGGCCGGGCCGCCGCGCTGGGAGATCATGGTATTGGTCCAGGTGCTTCCCCCATCGAGGCTGCTGGCGAGCCACACCTGATCTGGCGGCGACGCAATCACTGTGCTGGTGCGCCGGGTGTAGACGCTGTAGAGTTCGCTGCCGTCGTCGCTGACGGCAAAGTCCCCCGTCCACGTGAAGGCCCCGTCGTCGCTGGCCGTGGTCACGCTAGCGGGGGGACTGAACAGGGTGCCATCCGTGGTGCGCGTGTACCAGATAGCGCTGGGCATGGCGAACTGGAGATCCTGGTAGGTCATGTGGAGCACGCCCTCGGCGTCCACCTGAATCCAGGGGCGGTCGGCGATCGGCACCGGTGCCGCCAGGGCCGTGCCGGTCCAGGCCACCCCGTCA
>JBFIJP010000159.1:0-9112 GCA_041600695.1 Thermoplasmatota archaeon
GCGCCGGGCAACAGCTCCGCCGCCAGGCCACGCTCGGCCTCCGGAACCCCGGTCACCAGAACGCCCGAGAACGGTCCCGACACGCAGGGCGCCAACACCGCCCGGCTGGTAGCCGTTCCGGCCCGTTTCAACCCATTTGTCCCATTCCAGTCATTGATGACAGCGACCGCCCCATGGCAGTCACACACCTTAACCACACACCTTGGAAGTAAGAAAATGAAGATGGTCAAAGTCGCCGTAGCTGGAGCCCGCGGGTATCTCGGCCGCGAGTCCGTACGCCTGCTGTTACAACACCCGAACGTCGAATCGATCGTGCCCACATCGTCCGGCACAAGCGGCCCCTACGGCGAGGCCGTCCCGGCGTTCCGGCGCAGCGGTCTACAGATGGTCACCGCCGAGGACCCGGCCGCGCGCGACGCGGACGTGTGGATTCTCGCCACGCCCAACGAGGAGGCCGAGGCCTTGGCCGCCAAGTGCGACGGGTACGGCACCAAGCTCGTCATCGACCTCAGCCGCGCCCACCGTGGGCCTGCCCTCAACGGCGGCTCCTGGAGCTACGGCATGGCAGATCTGACTCCGCCGGCCGCGGGCACGCCCCGCATTGCCAACCCCGGCTGCTACCCCACCGCGACGGCGCTGGCAGGGGCCCCCGCCCTGGCCGCTGGCCTGGTCGGCCCGGGCCCGGTCATCGTCGACGGCAAGAGTGCCGTCAGTGGCGCCGGCGCCACCCCCCGCGGTGATCTCCACTTCCCCGAGCAGAACGAAAGCATGCGCGCCTACAAGGTGCTGGGCCACGACCACACCATCGAAATGGCGGCCTTCGCCTCCAGCTTCGGTGGGCCGCGCGGCGTTCGCTTCACGCCCCACCTGGTCCCCATGAACCGTGGCCTGTTGTCCACGGTCTACCTGCCCCTGGCCGACGGCGCCGACCCGGAAGCCGTGCGCCAGGCTTACGTTTCCAGGTATGCCAACAGCCAGTTCGTTAGTGTCGTGGACGAGCCGGACACCAGCCATGTGCGCGGCTCCAACCATGCGCACGTGGCGGTGTCGGTTGATTCCCAGAATGGCCTCATCGTTGCCCGCTGCGCCATCGACAACCTGGTCAAGGGAGGTGCCGGCCAAGCGGTCCAGAACCTGAATCTGGCCCTCGGTCTCCCCGAAAGCGCTGGCCTCAACGCCCTTGGAGGTGGCCCGTGACCCGCCTCGCCCTCTCCGAGGGACTGCATACCATCGCCGGCATCCGCGCCATGGGTGTGCATGCCGGCATCAAGAAGGCCCGCCGGGACATGGCGCTCATCGTCAGCGACGTCCCCGGCACGGTGGGGGCTGCCGTGTTCACCCAGAACGCATTTGCAGCGGCCCCCGTCCACGTCAGCCGCCAGCACGTCGCCAACGGCGACGTGCGCGCCATCGTGGTCAACAGCGGCAACGCCAACGCCTGCACGGGCCGCCAGGGACTGCGCGACGCGCTCGCCATGGCCCGCACCGCCGCCACCGAGCTTGGCCTTGAACCAGAGCAGGTTCTCGTCTGTTCCACCGGCATCATCGGTCGCGCCATGCCTATGGAGGCGGTTCTGGCCGGCATCCACGACTGCGCAAAGCGCCTCGACAACGCGGTCGGCGGCGAGGCAGCCGATGCCATCCTGACCACCGACAGCGGACCCAAGGAGGCCGCGCGTACCGTGGAAGTCGACGGCGTTGAGTACCATGTGGCGGGCATCGCCAAGGGCGCCGGCATGATCCACCCCAACATGGCAACCATGCTGGCCCTTATGGCCACCGATGCTCCTGTGGCGGCCGCGGACCTGCGGACGCTGCTGAAGCACGCGGTGGACCGCAGCTTCAACCAGATCAGTGTCGACGGCGACGAATCCACCAATGACACGGCGATCCTGCTGGCCAACGGCCAGGCGGGCGGCGAATCCCTGACCCGCGCCCACCCGGCGTGGCTGCCCCTGCGTGATGCCCTCACCGACCTGTGCCAGGAACTGGCCAAGCGGATCGTGGCCGACGGCGAGGGCGCCACCCGGCTCCTGGAGGTCCGTGTGACCGGCGCGGCCTCCGAGGCTGAGGCCCGGACCGCTGCACGCGCCGTGGTTTCCTCCAACCTCGTCAAGGCTGCCCTGCACGGCGGCGACCCCAACTGGGGCCGCATCGTGGCTGCGCTGGGCCAGAGCCGGGCCGCAGTCGACACGGCCGGGGTGAGCCTGGTCATTGAAAGCAAGGCTGGCCGCGCCCAGTTGCTCGCCGACGGCCAACCCGTCAGTGGAGCCCTGGAGGCGGCCCGGCAGGCACTCGGAACGCCCGAAGTCACCTACCACCTCCACCTCGCCGTCGGCGACGGCCAAGCCAGTGCGTGGGGCTGCGACCTCACGGAAGATTACGTTTCGTTCAATGCGGAGTACAGTACATGACCAACGTCCTGAAGATCGGTGGAGCCCTGCTCGATGACCCTGCAGCCCTGGATGCCCTGGCCGACGCCCTCGCGGCCGCCGGTGGCAACTGGGTGCTGGTGCACGGTGGTGGGCCCCAGCTGGACAAGGCGTTGGCCCAACTTGGCGAAGTGACGGTCAAGGTGGCAGGCCTGCGCGTGACCTCTCCGGCGGCCGCTGCCATCGTGCGCGAAGAGATGGATCTGCTGGGCGCTCAACTGGCCGCAGCACTCCACCGCCGCGGCCTGGCTACCCGCCATGTTCCCGCGGCCCACCGCACCCTGCACGGCATGGTCAAGGAAGTGCCCGAGGGAAGCCTGGGCCGCGTGGGCACCGTCCAGGGCGTCGGCGTGGAGTTGCTTGAGCAGGTGATGGACGCCGGTCTCGTGCCCATCGTAACCCCGGTCGCCTGGGATGTCGACGGCCCACTCAACATCAACGCCGACGAGGCCGCCGCATCCGTGGCCGCCTGCCTGGGTGCCCAGCGCCTCATCCTGGCCACGTCCGTGCCTGCGGTTCTGGACGCCAAGGGGCGCTCCATCTCCAGCTTGACGGTCGCCCAGGCGGACGCCCTGGTCGGCGGACCGGCCAAGGATGGCATGATTCCCAAGATTCGCGCCGCCACCGAGGCGATCGTGCGAGGTGTTTCGGAAGTGGTCATCGGCTCCCCCACCGCGCAAACGCTGCGCGGCGACGCAGGCACCGTGGTCCGGGCAACGCCCCGGCCGAGTGCTCGCAGCAACGCCATGCGCCGCCGGGTGAGCGCATGAACCCGAAGGCCCGCTGGGACCAGGCGATGGCGCCCAACTATGGCACCCCCGGCGTGGAACTCGCCCACGGCCGCGGCGCCCGTGTCTGGGACTCGGACGGCAACGAGTACGTCGACCTCCTGGCCGGCATCGCCGTCAATGTCCTGGGCCACGCCCACCCGGCCATCGTCGCTGCGGTGACGCAGCAGGTCGGCCAGTTGGCCCACACGAGCAACCTGTACGCCAACGGACCCAGCCTGAAGCTGGCCGAGCGCCTGCAAGTCCTCACGGGGGGCCACAAGGCGTTCTTCTGCAACAGCGGCACCGAGGCCAACGAGGCGGCGCTCAAGCTTGTTCGGCGCCATGCCCATCACAAGGGTACGCCCGGCGGCGTCGTGGTCGCTTTTCGTGGATCCTTCCACGGCCGCACCACGGGCGCCCTGGCGCTTACAGGCAAGCCAGCCATCCAGGAAGGCTTCACGCCGCTGCCCAACCAGATCGTGCACGTGAACCCCCACGATCCGGCGGAACTGGAGAACGTGTTCGAGACCCGCGACGTGGCAGGGATGTTCCTGGAGCCGGTGCTGGGCGAGGGAGGCGTGGTGCCGTTGCAAGCCGAGTACGCGGCTACGGCGCAGCGCCTGTGCGATACCCACGATGCCCTCCTGGTGGCCGACGAAGTGCAGACCGGCATCGGCCGGACCGGCTCGTTCTTCGGCTACCAACAACTGGGCCTGCGCCCCGATGCCATCAGCCTGGCCAAGGGCCTCGGCGGCGGGCTCCCCATCGGTGCGTGCCTGATCGATCCGGTCCACGCGGAACTCCTGGGGCCAGGAAGCCACGGCTGCACGTTCGGCGGCAACCCGATTGCCGCTGCGGCCGCCAACGCGGTCCTGGACGTCGTCGAGCGCGACGGCTTGGTCGATCGCGCCGCCCAACTGGGCAAGGCCCTCGGTGCCGAACTGGATGCCGCCGATGTGTCCTGGCGTGGCCGCGGCCTGCTGGTGGGGCTGCCCCTGGTTCGCCCCGATGCCGGCAAGGCGGTGGCAGACCTGCAAAAGGCAGGCTACCTGGCGGGTGTCGCTGGCCCGAGCGTGGTGCGCCTGGCGCCGCCCCTGGTCATCGAGGAGGCCGACCTCTTGGGCGCCGTGCCCGCCCTGGCGCGGACCCTGGTGGATCATGTCCACCCGGTCCAACCGAAGCCCGGCCTAGTCACTGCAACAGTGGGTTAAGCACCTGGAACGCCGAGATCAGGTCCTTCTCCTCCACGAGGAACATGTTGTCCTTGTGGCAGGAGATCACATCGATGAAGTTGATGCCCTCCCGGGCCAGGCTGCCCGCCAGGAACGCCAGGATGCCGGGGACATCCTCCACGACATCGGGACTGCGCAGGTTCAACTGCACCAGGCCCCGGCGGCGGCGCACGATGTCCTCCACATCGAGAATTTCTTCGATTTCACCGATGATCGCCTCGTCGGTGATCACGGTGATCGCTTCGGAGCCGTGCAACAGGTGGGTGGGGTGGTTGCGCCCGTGCAAGGCATGGAGCATCTTTTCGAGCCGGGCAAACAGTTTCCAGTTGGAGCGCAGCGTCAGCACGGCGACGCGGTTGCGAACCTCCAATTGGCTGCGGGTGAGCACCCGTCGGATGCCCGCCTCGTACTCGGACCCCTGGTGACGCGACTGGTGCCGGCGGCAAGCAACCAGGACTGCCTCCTCCTGTTTGAGGCCCGTGTCGTCCATGATTCGGCGGCTCAGAGCGCTCAGGTTGATGAGCCCCATGGCCAGCGCGTCGCGAACAACGGGGTGGCGGTCGATGTACTCCCGGACGGTCTCGGCGACGGAGGTTTTTCCTCCCCGTTCGGCCATGCCAGAAGCACAATTTGTCCCGTTTAGGACGTTTCTGTCCGGAGCCGCCCCGTGGCGGGCGTGCACCTTATCCCTCGTGCCAAATCGTGTCCACCCGACATGGTTCAGCACATCGTCCTCGCGTACTCGGGTGGCCTCGACACGTCCGTCCTGGTCCACTGGCTCAAGCACCACCACGACGCCAAGGTCACCGCGGCCCTCGTGGACCTCGGCCAGGACGCCGCTTCCATTGAGGCTGCCAAGGCCCGTGCGCTGGCCAATGGCGCGGAGGCGTTCATGGTGCTGCCCGCCGCCGAAGAGTTCGCCAGCGAATACCTGACGGCTGCCGTGAAGGCCAACCTGCTGTACCAGGGCCAATACCCCCTGGCAACCGCCCTGGCGCGCCCCCTCATCGCCCTGAAGCTCGTTGAGGCCGCCCGCGCCGTCGGTGCCGATGCCGTCGCCCACGGCTGCACCGGCAAGGGCAACGACCAGGCCCGCATCGACGCAGGTGTTCGCGCCCTGGCCCCCGACCTGACGATCCTTGCGCCCCAGCGCACGCACCCCATGACCCGGCCCCAGGCCATTGCGTACGCCCACGCCCACGGCCTCGAGCTGCCCCCGATCAAGAAGGGCACGTTCAGCATCGACGAGAACCTGTGGGGCCGCAGCGCAGAAGGGGATGTCCTGGAGGACCCCGCCCAGTCCGTGCCCGAGGCCGCCTACGGCTGGACTGCCAGCCCCTTCGATGCCCCCGACGAGCCCGGCATCGTGTCCATCGGCTTCGAGGCCGGCGTTCCCGTGACCCTGGACGGCCACGCCGTGCCCCTGGGCCTCATGGCTGCCAAGCTCAACGAATTCCTGGGCGCCCACGGCGTCGGCCGCATCGACCACGTCGAAGACCGCCTGGTGGGCATCAAGAGCAGGGAAGTCTACGAGGCGCCCGCCGCGGTTGGCATCCTGAAGGCCAAGGCCGCCCTCGAATCCCTCACACTGACCCGCGACGAACTGCTGTGGAAGCCCCAGGTCGAGAACACCTACGCCAAGATGGTGTACGACGGCCAATGGTTCAGCCCCCTGCGTGCCGCCCTCCATGCCTTCGTGGACCAGGTCCAGACCGCGGTCACCGGCAGCGTCACCCTGCAGGCGTACAAGGGCAACCTGGTCGTCCTGTCCCGGACGGCCCCCCAGAGCCTGTACGACGAGGGCCTCGCCACGTACGACGACGGCGACGCCTTCTGCCACGAGGACGCCGAGGGCTTCCTCAAGCTCCACAACCTGCCCCTTGAGACGGTCGCCCGCGTCCGCGGCCCGCCCGTGCCCATCAAGGCTGCTGTCCAGGTGAAGCAGTGAAGCCATTCTGGCAGGCACGCACCACGAGCGGGCTTGACCCCGCCTTCGAAGCCTACAGCCAGTGCGTGGACGACGACGTCCCGTACCTGATGCACGACCTGGCCGGGAGCGTGGCGCATGTTCTCGGCCTGAACCGCGTCGGGCTCCTCTCGGCCCCCGATGCTCAAGCGCTCGTGGCGGGGCTCCAGGCGATTGCCGCCGAAACGGAGGCCGGCGCCTTCGTCCTGGACCCCGCCCTGGAGGACGGCCACATGAACGTCGAATCGGCGCTCACCGACCGCCTCGGCGAGGCTGCCAAGCGGCTCCACACCGGCCGCAGCCGCAACGATCAGGTCGCCACCTGCCTGGTGCTGCGGGCCCGCGAGGGCCTGCTAGAGATGGCCCAGGTAGCCCACGGCTTGTCCGCCGCCCTGGCGGCACAGGCCGCTCAACACACCAAGACCCCGTGGACGGCTCGCACCCACGGCCGGCCTGCACAGCCGGCAACCATCGGCTACCTTCTGGCGGCCCACGCGGCGCGCTTCCAGGACGTGGCAACCGTAGCCCTGCAGGCCTTCGACGCCGTGGGAGAAAGCCCCCTGGGAAGCGGCGCCGTCGCCGGCAGCACCCTTCCCCTGGACCCCGCCTACACGGCCAGCCTGCTCGGCCTGCGCCCTGTGCGCAGTGCGCTGCTGGCCGCCGGGTCCCGCGACACGGTCGTGAAGACCATCTGGCCAGCCGTCATGGCAGGCCAGGCGGCCGCCAGCCTCGCCCAGGAACTGGTCGGGCTGTTCGAAGAAAGCGCCTTCCAGCACCCCCCAGGATTCACCACCGGAAGCAGCCTGATGCCCCACAAGCGCAACCCCGACGCCCTCGAACTGGTTCGCGGCCGCGGCCAGGCCATCCAGGGCCACCTCACCAGCGCGCTGGCCATCACCGGCGGCAACGCCCTCGGGTACCTGCGGGAGTACCAGCTCACCAAGCCGCTGCTGGACGCGGCCCTCGGTGATGCCACCGCATCGCTGGCCATCCTGTCCAAGGTCGTTGAGGGAGGCTCCTTCAAAGGCACCGCGGCCGCCGACGCCGGCCTTGTCGCCACCGATCTGGCCGAAGCCCTGGTCTCCCGCGGCATGCCGTTCAGGACCGCCTACAACGCCATCGCCGCCACCTGGGCGGCCCACGAAGCCGGCGCCGCGCTGAGCGACGCCCTAGCCCTGCACGTCCCCAGCCAACACGTCGGAGCCCTGCAAGCCATCGCCGCGGCACCCGGAGATGCCACCCGTCGCATCACCCGCGGGGCTCCCGCCCCCAGCCGCGTCGAGGAAGCCCTGGCAGAACTCGCGCTAGCCGCCGAGGCCCTCGCCCACCGCATCGCCGCCGCCGAACAGGAGACCCAACTCCCGGCGGCACTCCTCACCACCCAACCCACCCTGCTCCCGGAGGTGCAAGCATGAAGCAACAGCTCGAGAACCAAATCCCGGCCACCCGCCGGACAAACGCCCCATGGCATGTGCTCGGCATGCTGGACCTCAAGGACAAACTGCCAGACATCCTGGACACCGCCGCGACGCTCAAGGCCCACCCCGGGCCCCTGCCGCAGCTCCTGGCCGGCAAGGCCGTCCTGCTTGTCTTCGAAAAGAACAGCACCCGCACCCGCATCAGCTTCGAGATCGGCATCCAGAAGCTCGGCGGCATCGTCTCCACCCTGGAGGCATGCACCAGCCAACTCGCCCGCGGCGAGAGCCTCCACGACACCGCCCACGTGCTCTCCCGCTACGCCAACGCCATCGCCTACCGCGCCAAGGACCACGCCAGCGTGCAGGAACTAGCCAGCCACGCAAACGTGCCGGTCATCAACGCCCTCACGGAACTCGAGCACCCGTGCCAGGTCCTCGCAGACCTGCTGACCCTGCAAGAGCACCTCGGACACCTGGCGGGCAAGACCCTCGCCTACGTCGGCGACGGCAACAACATGTGCCACTCCTACCTGCTTGGCGCCGCCATGGCAGGCATGCACATCCACGTCGCCACCCCCGCCAAATACGCCCCCAGCCAGGCCATCGTTGCGCAAGCCCAAGCCATCGCCAAGGCCCGCGGCACCCGCGTGTTGGTCACCACCAACCCCGAAAAAGCCGTGCGCGGCGCCGACGCCGTGGCCACCGACACGTGGATCTCCATGGGCAGCGAAGACGAAGAAAAGGCCCGCCTGCGCGCCTTCAAAGGCTTCACCGTCACCGAAGACCTCATGGCAAAAGCAGGCCCCGACGCCCTCTTCGTCCACTGCCTGCCCGGCCACTGGGGCTACGAAGCCACCGAAGAAGTCGCCTACGGACGGCGCAGCGTCATCTGGGACGAAGCCGAAAACCGGTTGTGGGTGCAGGCGGCGCTGCTCTTGCACCTGCTGGGACTGGAAGCAGGGCTGTAAGAAACGGGCCCGAGAGGCTACGGAAAACGGAGCACCCACTTATGCCGACGCGGCAAAAAGCACCCAAACGGCATGTTATGCCGACGGGTGATTAGCGGTTACTCTGGACGCAGCAAGCTACCAGGGCACGGTGGGGGCTGCGAAAATCGTAGCGTGTTGTACAGTGGTTTTCCCGTGAATAACTAGTTCTACAGCCGAGGGCACACCGGCTCGTTGCGGCCGTTGGGGGGCGGTAGACATGGCGGATTCACGGCTGGCTTTTAGACCGCGCACGGGAATCGGCAACAGCATGGCCGACCCGAACGAATCAAACGGCGGAACAATAC
>JBFIJP010000160.1:0-9024 GCA_041600695.1 Thermoplasmatota archaeon
CGGCAGGAGGAGCGCCGAGCGCTCCGGGCGGATGGGCCCAAAACCCCGTGGGTCTTGGACGTGCCCCCAAGCGATTGCAAGCAATCGCTCGGGGTCTCCCTCGACCCCTGCCGGGGCCTCGGGCACTTGGAGCGCTTCGCGCTCCGGGCGGATGTGTCCAAAGCCCTGCGGGCTTTGAACGTGCCCCCAAGCGATTGCGAGCAATCGCTCGGGGTCTCCCTCGACCCCTGCCGGGGCCTCGGGCACTTGGAGCGCGGAGCGCTCCAAGTGGGGACACTGGGATTCGAACCCAGATCAGCGGGTCTCTCCGATGGATCAGCGCTCCAGTGACTCGTCACGGATGTGGGGAGCTACCCCTGTCTTGGCTGACCCTCTTATCATCATCTCCATCACTGGAGCCCACGATGATGCCTGGTTACACTATATCCCCAAAATGCGAATGCGGAAAGACGGATGAGGAAAGGCAAACAACGGCGCCAGTGGCGCCGAGCAGGACACAGATAGGCAACTAGCCCTTGCGCATGGCCTGGGCACGCTTTCGGCGACGCATCTTCTTTTTGCGCCACTTCCAGCGTTGCTTGCCGGGCTTCTTCCAAGCTCGACTGCTACGCTTCATAGTACATCATCCAGAAGGATGACCTCTGGGAGCCGCCGAAATTGGGGTTGGTTAAAACCCTTGGCTTGCCCCACTGGAGGCGCTGGGGCTCAGCGGCGGAAGTTTCGTCGCAAGGAGATGGCGAGCAAAGCCACCAGCAGCACGGCCGTGGCGCGGCCCAGCCACTCCCCGAAGCCGGCGGCCTCGTAGCGCACGCCGGCGACCAGATTCAGGACATCCAGGGCTTGACTGCCGATGTGGTCCGACAAGACTGGCGCCGGTGCCGCCGAGTGGAGCGTGGCCCCGCCTGACCCTGTTGGATTAACCAATTGGCCGGTCAAATTCCATGTTTGATTGCCATCGGTCATGTTGAGTGCGATGAGCACGGGGGCCGAGGCGGACGCCTCGGCTCCCAGAAGCGGCGACCCATTGAAGGCGTCCATCGCGGCGCAATAATCGAGCGCGCCGCCGCCGAGAACGACGAGGCCACCGAGCAGAAACATGGTCGCAAGCACCCGGCCGGGGCTTTCGCCGTAGTTACTCGTTAGGCGGTACAGATTCAGGAGGGAGACGTTGCGACGGAGCCAGCGCCAGCTCAGCGTGCCTGCACCGGCCTTGCCGGGTTCGGCGGCCTCGACAGCCCCACCGCCCTCGCCGGCCTTCCCGACGCCCGACGCCTCGCCAGTCCGCGCCGCGTCGCGGGTGCCTTCCAGCCCCCGCGCCAGCCGACGCATCTCCATCTCGCGGATGTGGAACCGGCCCGCGTCGGAGTAGCGGAGGTTCTCCTCGTAGCTGGCGCGCAGGCCCTTGTAGATGTCTGCCACCAGCGACGGGTCCAGGCCCTCCCCGTCCGGCGGCTCGAACTCCGGGTGGGCCCGCCGGCCGGGCAAGTCGCGCACGTAGAACTCGTCGGCGACGCGCCACACCGGCGCCCGGTTGGGCCAAAGCAGGGCCCCGAGCCGGGTGCGCCATGGCCGCTCCCCCTCCCACTTGACGTTCTGGAACCGAATCCTGGACACATCCGTGTGAGCGAACAGCATCTTCGACGCGTCGATGCGACCGCGGGGGTCGCCGGGGCAGTTGACGCCCTGGATTCTGACTCTGGCGTCGGGGCCGATGTGGAGGTTGCGGAGGTCGAGGCGGGTGTCGGGTTGGCGCGCGCCTTCAGCGTCGAGTTGGGGTGGGAGTGGACACGACCACAGATCGATGTTCTTGGTCAGCCTCTGCCAGAACGCCGCGTGGGTCGTGGCGACGGCGGCTCGAACGGCCTCCATCTGGTCGGCCCCAGCGAACCAAAGGTCCTGCAAGCGCAGCTCCGCCTCCACGTGCACCTCCCGCAGGTCGATCGATCCGGCGGCGCTCAGGCGGGCGTCCGTCCAGTCCGACAAGCCCTTGAACGTCGCAAACCGGAAGTCGAGGGGGGCACCGACGATGACTGCCAGCCAGTGGGTGGGCTCCTCGAATTCCGTGAGCTGGAAGTCGGCTGGCCCTGCGAACCCGGCGCCCTCGAAGCCAGCGAGTCTCGAGAACTGTGCGCCTCGGAAGCCGGTGGGCCCCATGAACCGGGCGCCCTCGAAGTCGGCCGGCCCAATGAACCGGGTGTCTGCGAAGTCGGCGCCCCCCGTGAATTGGGTGCCCAGCATGAATGCGCGGCCGGTGAAGTGAGCGTTCACGAAGTAAGCGTGGCCGGTGAACAGAGCGCCTTCGAAATCGACAGTCACCGTAAACCGGGCGTGCCAAAAGGTGGCGCGCCCGGTGAATTGGGCGTCCCCAAAGTTGGCGTGCCCGGCGAACCGGGCGTGGTCCAGGTTAACGTGCGCCCTGAAATGGGTGCCTCCGAAGGTGGCTTGCCCGGTGAATTGGACGTCCTCGAATTTGGCGTGGCCCACGAAATGGGCGCCGTCAAAGTCGGCGGTTCCCGCGAACCGGGCGCCCTCGAAGTCGGCGGTCGCGGCGAACTGGGCGCCTACGAAGTTGGCGGGTCCCGAGAACTGCGCCTCCCGAAAGACGACCGGGCGCGGGAAGGGATCCTCGCCCCACGGCCACTTGAACTCCGGCAGAACGAACCTCGTACAATCGAGCGCCGCGCCCTCCGCCAAGCCGGCTTCGTACTCCCGCAGAGCCGCCACGAACTCATCCGAGTCCTTCTCGAACTCGCCGTGGAAATAGCAGCGGCCATCGCCGTCCGGGTGCGCGTCGCGGCCGCAGGCTGGGCCGTCGTCCCATGGTCGTTCTTGATTGGACATCAGGACGGGGCAGCAGGCCACGCATGAGGAGGAGGGCGTGGGGACTTGGAACTTTCTTGTGTCTTGGTGGATTTGTTAGCGCCGGAAGTTGCGGCGGAGTGCGATGCCGAACTGCGCGGCCAAGAAGATGCCCGTGATGCCGAACAGCAGTCCAGCCAGTGATTCCACCTCACCTAACTGGGTCGGGATCAAGGCGTTGGTGCCGTTCAGGATGGCTGACTCCAGGCCTACCAAGGCACGACCCAGCCAATCCGGCATCGCCTTCGAGGCAGCGGCCATCTCGTCGCTGAGGGGTCCGTCGTCGAGCCACCCGTCGAATAGGTGAAGGCCGCCCGCGACGGCGATAAGTGCGCCGATCCACGCGAGGGCCCGGCCGTACGACTCTCCGTAGTTGCTCATCAGGCGGTAGGTGTCGAGCCACCAGAGGTGCCATCTCGCCGAGCGCCGCTCGCACCTCGAGGTGTTCTGGATCTCCTGCTCCAGGATGAATCGACGCATCTCCATTTCACGAACGTGAAAGGGACCTGCCTCGCTGTAATGCAAATTGTTTTCGTAGCTTCGGCGAAGCCCCTTGTAGATGTTCGCAACGATTGGCGGCGCGATCTTATCAGCGTCGCTAGGCGGGAAATCGGAGTGGGTTCTTTCGCCCGAGCCGTCCGTCAAATAGAATTCGTCGGCGACGCGAACTTGACTGCGTGTGGCTGGCTTGAAAGCCGGCTCTCCATCCCACCGGACGTTTTCGAACCGGATTCGCGACACATCTGTGTGGGCGAAGAGGATTTTTGAGCCATCCATGCGGCCCTGATGGTCCCCGGGGCAATTTGCGCCTTGTATTCGAACTAAGCCTTCAGGCCCAAGATGGAGGTTTCGGAGGTCAACGTGTACCTGGGGATTTTCCACCCCTGGGCCCTCTTCGAGGGCCCCTCGGATCGCGGTTGGGGAGAGTCGCTTCGAGATGTCCACCCAATTCAGTGAGGTGATAGATTTCCCCTTTTGGCACGTGCGCCGAGTCTTGGCAGACCACGCCTTGACCATACTTCGCTCATCTGACAACGAGTCTACGTAAGACCTCGGCGGCAGGGTCGTTTCGTTTTCTCTTGCTTGGCTAGTCTCGCCTTCCGGATTCCGAGCGCCTGGATTCGAGTCTCCCCCGCCCCGTGATTCTAGGTCACTGCTCGGGGCGCGTGGCCAAAACGGCCAGAAGTCTTCCAACACAAGAAGGCCTTCAACTTTGGCTGTCTGCAAGTCCACTTGCGCGCCCTCGGATAGTCCAACCCCGCGAAACGTTAGGGTTCCCTTGACCGTTGTGCCTGGCGTCCGGAGTCGCCCCATCAGCAGGCCCGCCTGCCATGAGGCGTTGGAATGGACGTCACATTCCTGTAAAGAGATCGATCCACCGATCTCAGCGTTCCGTACTATGAATTCTTGCCCAAATCGAACCTTCCAGAAATACCATCCCTTCTGGAAGGCCGCCAGATCGAGGATCGTGTAGCCATTGAATGACGTGTTCTGGGCGGTGAACAGGCCCCGCACCATGATGCCCGATAGCATCACAGTTTCGCCCACGGTGAATGTGTCTAGATCAAGGGAACTTCGAAACTCGGAGCCCTGAAAATCCACGGAAGTAAATGTCGTTTTCTCGAATTTGACCGGTTGACTGCACAACATCGCCCAAAAGTTGGCACGCCCAACCACGGTCACGTCATGGAAGGAAACGGACCCCCCGAATGCAGCACCGGACCAATCGAAAGAGTCCCGGTATTCATCGAAACTGTCCTCTACTCCAAGCGTGCTTTGCTGAATCGTAAATTCTTCCTTGCAGGTAATCCCCGTAAACGATGCCGATGTCTTGAACGTGCACCTCCAAAAGCCCACCTCGGAGCGAAACCTGGCGCGCGTGAAGCTTGCGACAGCAAGAAATTCGACGTCCTGAAAATGACATGATTGCCGGAATCGGATCGAGGAAAAATCTGCTAGGCCTTGGAACCGACACTTGCGCGCGTGGAATGGGCGGTCGAGAGCCCCCTTGGGCACAGACAACTTGAACGCTGGAAACACGAATCGCGTGCAATCCAACGGCTGACCTGCAGGGAGGCTGCTTGCATAATCATCAAATTCCTTAGCGAAGACCCCGGAGTCCTTGTCGCCCTCAGCGTGCAGGTAACAAGGTCCTCCGGCAGCGAGGTACGGTGGGCGACCACATTCCTCTCCATCGGCGTGGAGTGCGCCAAGACGACTCATCCTAACTCGACAGGAATCCACGGGGGTCCATCGCGAGTGCTGGTCTTGGCCCTACCGCCCCACCTGTGCGAACACCTTCCAAACCCTCATCTACAACTTACCACAATCGTATACGCATGGCTGAAACCGTCTCGACGCGCCTGCCCAAGGACCTGCTGGAGGCCTTGGACGAGGTGAGTACCCTGGCGAAGCTGCCCCGGTCGCAACTCTTGCGGGAGGTCATCGACCGTGGGTTGGCGGCCAAGCGGCTGGAGGTGGCCCTCCACCAGTACCGGGAGGGGCTCATCAGCCTGGGCCGCGCGGCGCGGGTGGCGGACCTTCCCCTGTCGCTGTTTCTGGAGGAGATGGAACGTCATGGCACCAGTCTGAACTATGGCGTGGCGGAGTTGGAGGACGACTTGGATTGGTCCGCTGAGGCGCCGTGATCGCCGACGCCTCTCCACTCATCGTGTTTGCGAAGGCGGGGCGGTTGGAGCTCCTGGCCGCCGTCGTCGGGTCCGTGGAGGTTCCCGCCGAGGTGCGCGCCGAGTGCGTGGACTTGGCGCCGGAGCTTCCCGATGCCGCACTGCTGCGCGATGCGTTCGAGGAGGGTTGGCTGGTGGTGGCGGATGCACCGGTGCGGGAGCTGGCGCGCGTCAGGCGTCGCCACCCTCACCTGGGCCTGGGCGAGACGGCGGCCCTGGCACTCGCACGGGCGCGGGGCGGCGTGCTGCTCGTGGACGACCGCGCAGCCCGACGCGCGGCGAAGCTGGAAGGTGTGCGCCCCGTGGGTTGCCTTGGCGTGCTGGCGGCGGCGATTCGTCAGGAACTGCTGAATCCGGAGGAGGCGCACCGTGCGTTCTCCGACCTCCTCGAAGCCGGCTTGTGGGTTTCCGGCACCGTCGCGGATCGTTTTTGGCAATCCGTGTAGGGTCTCCGCCCGCCAACCAACCCGGACGTAAAGTGAACACGCCGACGCCTGTTCGACGCATGTCTTCCTTCCGGCCTCGTTGGGACGCCTATGCGAATTTTGCTTGTCGCACTGGCCATCTGCCTGCTTGTGCCCTCCATGCCTGCGACCGCCGTCGGCGTCGAGCCCTCGTATATCAAGAACTGCAAGGGTACGACGATGGACCCGGTGGGCTGGTGCCGTGTCAAGGTGGCCGCCGAAGACTTCGATGGGAGAGACACGGGAGCCGAGTTTCGGATCGCGGGAAAAACATCGTTCTGCATTGACTCGTACTGCACGCCGTGGATTCCGTTCTGTTTCGGAGTTGCGGTCATCGTTTCGGATCAACCTCGTGAGACGCGCATCCCGTGCGGCATTCTTTAGGCCCGGCCGTCAAGGGCCGGCCGCCGATCTGACTGTGGACCTCAAGGGACACCAGCTAGGCGCTCCCCTCGTCCAGAACGGGGACGTCTGTGGGCGCAGCCGGGGCCATCTGGTGGAGCCAGCCTTGACGCAATCGCTCCATCGCGGCGTGCATGCACTGCGGAGGCATGGCTCGGGTTGGTCCGGGCCGGCGCCAATGCGTCGACCGCCGACGACGGCGGCCGGCGATGGTGCTTCCGTTCAGGGGTGCGCCAGGTGTTCATTCAGCCGCATGGCGCCGATGCGGACGTCGGTGGTGGCTAGGCCTTCGTCGCTCGTGCGGCCGGCCGAGACGCCAGCACTAGGAGCGCGGCCACTCGCTTGCCAGGGTGGGTTAGGAGGACACGTTCGTGTGGGGCCGTCAATTCATGCGCGGACCGCGCCGAGGCCCACGAGGCGTCTTCGGATCTGCGCTCCGCTGGCTGGTGGGTCTTGGGTGCCGTCGCTGAGCGGTTCGGGCCCGCCCTTTGGCCGTCCGGTTAACTGTAGAACTCGACAACCACCAGGTAGGCGCTCCCTTCGTAGCGAACCGTGATGTCCATCGGCGCTGGCTCGGCGATTTGGTCGTTCCAGGCCTGGCGCAATTGCTGCATAGCCGCGTCGGCGGCCGCGCGGGGTGCTTGCACTGCGGAGGCGTGGCTAGGATTGGTCTTGGCCCGCGCGAGTGCTTCGGCCACGAGCGCGGGTCGCTCGTCGAGTGGGATGCTGCTCCAGTTGAGCGCCTCGGGTGGTTGGTCGTCCAGGCGCATCGCTCCAATGCTGGCATCGGACGTGGCGGGCTGCTCGTCGCTCGTGCAGCCAGGCAGCACGGACATCAGCACGACCGCGGCGATCCAGTAGGCGCGGTGGGAAAGGAAGAAAGCGGTTGAATCGCGCGGGGTTGAGGTCATGAACGTCTAGAGCCTCCTGGCCGTGGCGGTCTTGACGCGATCGGCGGATTTGTCGCTGGCGCCGGAGGTGAACCAGAAGGCGCGCTTGTCGTGGTCCGTTCCGGTAGCCATAATGTTGTACTTGCCGGCCGCATTCTTGTCGTGCGGGTGGCAGGGCTCGCCCCAATTGTGTGCGATCTCCTGGCCACTGACCAGTCCGTCGAGGTTGACCCCAGTGAACAGATGGTAGGCATCGACTCCAGCAATGGCGGCGCGCGCGGCGCCGAAGGCGTTTAAGTGGGTCGAGCAGACCTTCGAGGTGCTGTAGTCGTTAGCCGGCGCAATGACGCCGGCCGCCGCGAGCATCGCCGCGAGGTTGTAATGGTGCATTCGACACCTTGGCCAATTGGCCTGCGTCGCTCTAGACGAGATGGGTTAATAAATTCGTGTCCGCCACGACCCGAAAGAACAGGGTTTGGGGCCGCCGGCGCCGCGTAGCCGCTCGTTGAGCCGGCGCTACCGGGCCTGCGATCCCATGCCTACGTGTCCACCCTGGCCACCACCATCCAACTCGCCCCCGTGTAACGCACGGGAACCTCGTCGGGCGCCGGCTCGCCGGTCTGTGTCTCCCAGGCCTGGCGCAGGTGCTCCATCGCGCCTTCGGCGTCCGCGCGGGTCATTCCGAGGGAGGCTCCGCCGCTGCCGCTGCCGACGGCCTTGTCGAGGAGCTGCTGGATGAGCGGGTGCTGGTCGGCGGCGTCGAGGCGGTTCCAGTACAGGCGCGGGTCGGGGTCGCTGTCGAGTTTCGTGGCATTGAGCGTCGCCTCGTGGGCCTCGGCCACTTCATTGTCCGTGCACCCTCCGAGTGTGAGGGCCAGAATGAGGGAGCAGGCGATGGCACCCCATGCGGTTCGTCCGGACGCCAGTAGTGAATCGTTTCTTGTTTGGATCATTTGCACCTACCTGCCGCCAGCGGTCTGCGGGCCCGAGGTCTGGGCTGCTTTCTGGCCCCAGCCCAAGGCTCCATGTCCGGATCAACCTGCGGCGCGAGTGGTAGTATTCCAGGCCAGCTTTTTTATTCCTGCGGGTCGCGCGGGTCGCGGCGGCCGGATTTCGGCACCCAGGCGGCTGAAATCGAACACGCCAACGCCTGTTCGAGTTGCTTCTTGCCCTTAGGCCACATCTCAAGGAACATGCATCCCCTGCGACCCCCGCTCCTGCTTGCATACATCACGACCATCTTCCTCCTTTTCCCCTCCGCCGCGGCCGACGGCCACACGTACGGACCCAATGATTTCCAGTGCATCGGGGGCCCCGTCGTCGGGTTCCAGCCATGTGGTGCAGCCTTCTACATCCAGGACATGGATGGCAGGGACCGGCTGGGGGCCCATTTCTTCTATACGCAGACCGAGGCGCATTGCGTGAGGGGCGTCTGCACGCCTCCGCTGCCATGGTGCACTGACTGGGGCTTCGTCGTCTACGGCACGTGGCGCGACTACGAATTCGTCTGTGCGCTGGTGATCTTCGACCCCCTGGCTGGTTGACGTCTAGGGTGCGTGGATGCCGGGCGGCCACGGCTCTAGGCTACGCGCTGCCCACCTCGATTCTGCCGGCGGCTCTTCCCGACGTCCGATACAGATGTCAATGTCTCGAGTTCATGCCGTTGCAGTAGCCAGTAGCGCATGAGCCACCGCTTCCGCAACACTGACCACGTCGCATCCC
>JBFIJP010000161.1:0-8975 GCA_041600695.1 Thermoplasmatota archaeon
ATCATGGCAGCGAGGATCACGGCCGGCCTCATCGACACGAGTAGTCTACCTCCAGGCCCATCCAGTAGTCGTCGGCCCAACCCAACGGCGAAACGTCCTCAATTTGTTCGCTCGTTAGTTCGACGGGCAAGAGCGGAAGAAATACACTGCCTGACAGTACATCCAGCCGGATTTCTTGTGTTACCACGGGTTGCTGAGCCAGCAGGTGGCTTAGGCAATCATTGAGGACATCGTAGGAGCCTCGCGCGAACTCATTGCTACATCTCTCGAAGGCCGTTACCCCCTGGGCGATCCTGGCATCCATGAGCAGAATGACGGCAGACATCGAGCAGGCTCTGTATTCGTTAATGGGTGGTTGTGACGGCCCTTGGGCCTCCACGGGGGGGGCTGTTGCCGAGCAGGCCAACAGCGCCGCAACCATCAGACAGTGTTTCCATATCATCCAAAGCACGTTCCTCGGCCGCAGGGCCAACACGCCCACAAGCGCCTTTCCGTTAATATCCTCATTCGATCACTTGTTGGCCTTTTGCACGGGGTGGGTCGGGTGGCATTGGGTCGCCGGCACCCCAAGGCCATGGGGGCGTTAAGCCGCTGGCGGGAGCTGCGAGGATTAGGGCGACGAGCAAATGAGCAAGGCGGGCTATGGTTCGCATAAGAGGTTGTCGTACGTCGTGATTGTTGCGGTTACTGTTTGATCATGCACCGCATCGCCTAGGCCTATGAACTGGGTACCGTATACCTGAGCGTATAGCGTGTCTTGGCCGAGGGTGCCGGTGACCAAGGGGTCTTCATATCTGGCATCCACGACGTGATAGTTTCTTTCCCATTCTATTGAAACCACCCGTTGGCTGTCGACGATGAAAAATCTGTTGGTCCTGGCGACTGGACTGGGTTCGGGCTCGCCCGCGTAGAGCTCTAGGTCACCGTGCAGGTCACTTTCTGCCATCCATGCTATGCGGTGGTGGGTAATAGGCCCAAGCGGCTCCCGCGCTACAGTCAGGTTTCCGGCGACGGCGGAAACGCCCAGCTTATCGTGAAGGGCCGTAGCCAGCTCATTGTCGGTGACCACCCAACGGTGGATCAGGTAGTCCGCGCTGTATTCGCCTTCGCGGCACTTCTCCGGCGCCCAGTAAAACTGGTGCAATTCTAATTGAATGCCAACTGGTCCGCGTTCGAAGGGCCCCCATGCCATCCGGGAGCATTGAAGGCCGATGTAGGCGACCGCGGAGGTCGGGGTGGGGCTTGTCGCCTCCCACCCGGGGGGCGGATTGGTAGGAAACACGGCCCGTGGCACATGGGCCACGACTCGCGCGCCCTGACAGTCATCCAGGGAAAGGCGGCTGAAATCGAATGCCGACTCGGCTTTAGAGGGCCCCTCGCCGGGCGCGGGATCTGAGGGGTCATTGCCGCCTGTTGCCAGGTCGCCGGGGTCTGCCTGCGGCGTGAGACACCCTGCCAGAATCAAACCGATCATGGCCGCGAGGATCACGGCCGGCCTCATCCACACGAATAGTCAACCACCTTCCCGTTAATATCCTCACTCGATCACTTTTTGGCCTTTCGAATAGGCTGGACTGGGTGGGATTGGGTCGCCGGCACCCCAAGCCCGAGCGGGCGCGCCACTGGGGGGGGTCCCAATCGACGGGTGCCAGGTAGGCGTGTGCCGGGGCGGGCCGTGCAGTTGCCCGGCCACGCAGCCGGGTTTACAATAGCGCTGCTGACTCGTGTAGGGCACCATTTTTGGGCGCCGCAATAAAACGTGGCAGGAAGGGCTACGATTTTCGCCATGTGAACATGTGAACATGGGTGCTATCGTTAAGGCGGCCGTCTGGTTCTATCATCCATTGGGACCGTGTGTCCTTCTCACCGACCCCCCCCCGACTGGACAGTGCCCTCCGTCTTGACCTCGAGGCGATCATGCAAGGTCCATCGATTGGTTAATTGCACGTTGTTCGTCGAGGCATCGCAGGCCACTGTCAGGCTGCGGAAACGCCCTCATGGCTTCACCCCTTCGAGCCGCAGGTGTTTCCGCAGCCACCCGGGGTTGCCTTTCAAATAGTGCCGCTCGGCTCGTGTGTATATTGCCATGCCCGATCGTGATTCGGGAGGATCAGCCTGGGATGAGGTCGCACGGAGCCCTTCGCCGCCAGCGCTCGCGGGCGTTCTCCGGGTCGATCTGCAGTGTGGCGTGCTGGGGTTCACGCCGCCTCCGCAGCGTGTCCACCTCAAGTTCATGCGCGGCCGTCGGGGCTGGGTCGTGTTGGCGCGAACCCCCGCGGGCGGAGCACCCGCCATGGGCCAATGGCTGCTTCGGCATGGGGATGCAGAGGTTACCATTGGTGCCGGCGTCGCGCCGACGATTCTGCGCGCCGAGTATGCCGTGTGTCCCATGGCCTGGACTGAGTGGCTTGAATTCGCCGACATGAACCACCTGGACATTGATCCGGCCGGCGCCACCACGATGTACCTGCGCGGTGCAACCCGGCCGCTTGAGGCGTTGCTCGCCTGGACCCGGCGCGACGGAGCCGATGTGTATGATCGGGCAACCACGCCGCCGGTGCCCGAGGATGTGGTGACGCGCCGCCAGGAGGAGGCGCTGGCCGTGGCCACGGCGAGCGGCTATTACGACACCCCGCACCGGGTAAGCATGCGCGAAATCGCTCGCCAGTTGGGCATCAGCGTGAGCGCAACTTCGGCGCTCTTGCGCCGAGCCGAGGCGGCCGTGATCAAGGCGCACATGGACGCTGTGGCCCGGCACCGGTGGGCGGACATGGAGGAGGCGGATTTGACGGCGGTGCCATCGGATCCGTCGGATTGGTTGCAAGCACCCGTCGCCCTGCGGGAGCGTGAGGGGCGAACCGATGGCACCGACCACAAGGCAACGGGTTTCAAACGGACCCGCCTTGGAGGCGAGCGTGCCGAAGAGAATGCCCGAGGGGGCGAAGCAGGAGGCTCCAGCCGTCGCCGCCGATACGGATGATCCGGAGGCTCCGTCCGTGGACCGGCACATCGTTGCCGTGGGCGCCTCCGCCGGCGGTCTGAAGGCGTTGCAGGCCCTTGTCGGAGGTCTGCCGAAGAATCTCCAGGCTCCTGTTGTGGTGGTGCTTCACATGGACCCGGACCACCCGAGTGGTGTCGCCTCGCTCCTCCAACGCCGCACCGAGCTGAAGGTCAAGCAGGCTGAGGACCGTGAACCATTGGAGAATGGGTGCGTCTACGTCTGTCGGCCCGACCATCACCTTGAGGTGCGCAGTGGCGAAGTGCACCTGAATCGCTCCGCGCGCCTGCATTTCTCTCGCCCCAGCATCGACCGCCTTTTTGCCTCCGTGGGCCGTGCATATGGAGCCAACGCCATTGCCGTTGTTCTGAGCGGCTCCGGGTCTGACGGCAGCGCGGGCGTCATCGATGTCAAGGGTCGCGGCGGAGCGGTCGTGACGGAAGCCGCATCCACGGCGGTATTCGCCGCCATGCCGGAAGCAGCGGCTCGTACGGGCTGCGCCGATGCAGTGCTGCCCGTTGATGATATTCCGGGCTTTATCGTTCGCACCTTGGCCGCTGAAAAGCTGCCCATGCCCGACGACCACTGGCAGAGCCTGCTTCAACTCCTGCAGCGGTCATTTGGCACAGATTTCACTGCATACCGGGGCACGACCCTCCGGCGGCGGTTGCAGCGCCGCCTCGCCGCAACGGGCGACATGGACCTCGGCGCCTACGTCCACCGAGTCAAGAATGACCCTTCAGAACTGGCCAATCTCCATGCGGCTTTTCTCATCAAGGTCAGCAGCTTCATGCGCGATCCGCCCGCCTGGCAGGACCTGAAACGCGTGGCCATCGAACCGATCATCAAGTCGGCTACCGCCGATCGGGAGATTCGCGCCTGGAGCGCTGGGTGCGCAACTGGCGAGGAGGCCTATTCGCTGGCGATTCTGCTCAGCGAGGCCGCAGCGGGTCGCCCGGACCTGACGATCAGGGTGTTTGCCACGGACATTTCGGACGACGCGTTGGCGACAGCCCGCAACGGCTACTACGGCGCCCCGCAGCTTGAAAACCTGGACCCGGCGCTGCGCGCCCGCTACTTCAGCCGTGAGGGGGACGGGTGGCGCGTGACCAAGACGCTGCGTTCCCGTGTGATCTTTGGACACCACGACGTGCTTCAGGACCCGCCGTTTTCATCCATTGACGTTCTCACCTGCCGCAACGTCCTTATTTATTTCTCTGGCAAACAGAAGAATGCCGTGCTTCAACGCTTCACGTACGCCCTGCGCCCCGGTGGTCACATGATGCTGGGCAAGAGCGAAGGAACGCGCGGCAAAATCCTCGGTTGTACCCGCTTGTCGGGGCCCGCCAACCTGTTTCGTCGGGAGGACATCCGCTACGTCCTTCCCGGCCGCCAGCCGAGGGCGGCGCCCCCGGCGCCATCGTTTGAAAAAGCCGTGGCCGAGGCGCGCCACGATCAGGAGGAGCACGCCGCCTTCCAGCACCTTTTGGTCGAATCGGCGAGCATGATCGTTTTCACAGTCGATGCCGAGCGCCGTATCCAGTTGTGGAACCGTGCCGCCGAGGTGTTCTTCGGAACCAAGGCGCACAGCGCCATGAATCACCCTCTCTACGAAATCGTCGAGGCGGCGCCAGCGGAACGCTTGAGCACGGCCGTCAAGGAGGCCTTGGCGAGGCGATGCATGATCCAGTTGAAAGGGCTCACGTGCGACGCGGGCGGGGCGCATCCTCGCCTGCTTGACTTGGACATCATCCCGTTTAGTGGCAAGTCCTCCGGGCATGACCTGCTCTTCATCGGCGTCGATGTGACCAGTCGGCACGAGGCGGAGGCGGAGGCTCACGAACTGTTGGCCCAGGCGCAGGTTGCAGCCGGCGACGCCGCAAGCGCCAACGAAGCCCTGATGGCGAGCAATGAGGAACTTGAGACTCTCAACGAGGAGTTGCAGACCATTTCGGAAGAGCAGCAGAGCACCAACGAGGAGCTGGAAAGCCGCAACGAGGAACTGGAAACGGTCAACGAGGAATTGCAGAGCACCAACGAGGAGCTGAGCACGCTCAACGACGAGGTGCGCAGCACGGCCGAGGAGGCGGATCGCCTGAACGTCTTCCTGCACGCCATGATGACTGCATGGCCAGGCGCGATCATCGGCTGTAACCCTGTGGGTGAGGTGACGCTATGGAGCGAACTGGCCTCGCAGCGGTTCCTGCTCTCGGCGGCCCAGGCCGTCGGGCAGCGCCTCGAGGCGGTGGTACCTGCGCTGGGAACACCGGCGATGCGGCAGGCGGTCGCCGATGCCATCAGTGGTGGCGCCGACGCGCCCGGCGTGACGTTGACCAATGGGCGGGAGCCACTGAACGTGGAGGTGCGCGCGGCCGTCGACCCCGGAGGCGTTCTGCACGGCTATTTCCTCATCGTGCGACCGGCGTAGCCGAGGCCTCCGGGGGTTGCTTCGCACACGGCACGGGTCCGGCAACCCCTTTTGACGGGGCGGCCCTCGCCGGACGTTGCCCACGGCCCGCCCGATCATTCTGCTCTCCAATGGCTGGCGCCTCGCCTGCGTGCTGCTGAACCTGGTTCCGCTGCCCGGCCTGGGGGCCACGATAGCAGGCTGGCGCAATCCGCACACGCCCCTGCGGTCCCATGGGATCGCCCAAATGATACTGGTGGTCTTTGGCTCCTGGCCCCTGGTCGTGCCCGGAATTGCAGGTTTTGCCTGGGCTGCATGGGATGCTTACGTCATCCACAGGGACGCCCGGCCTGCGGGGCCGTTGAGCCGGCCCGTGGACGAGGGCTGAGGCCGCGTGGTTGGCCTGTGGATGGCGGCTAACCAATGGTTGAAATGGCTTCCTCGGATGGTCCCCCATGACTGGCGAGGGCGACTCCCCCAAGCGTTTCCTGATCAAGCCACTGCCCATGATCCTGGGCCTGATTGCAGGGGCGGGCGTGGCGGTGCTGCTACAGCAGTTCGCTGTCACCGTGCTCACCATGGGCTTGCTGATCGGGTGCGCCCTCGGCGGCGCCGTCCTGCTCGGTATTGGATTGCCCACGATGGTTCTCAACATCATGCTGCGCAGCAACGAGGGGGCGGAGTCATGAGGGCCGCCCGCTGGGCCGTGTCCGGCTTCTTGCTGCTGGCGGCCATCCTGGCCTTTGTGGCGATGCCCGCGCAGGCAGAGGTGACGGGACCCTGCACGGGCACCATCAATGGCCAAGCCATTCGGTCCGAGCGCATCACGGTGCCGGAAAACGGCACGGTTGCCTACTCGTTCACGGCCGAAAGCCCTCCGCGCTCGTGGGATGTGCGGCTCCTTTATGGGGGCATCACGGTTTTCACGGATTCCGATTCCAGTGACACGGATGACCTCATGGCGACCGGCAGCGCCAACGTCAACCAGTACGCGTGGCTGGGCGTCGGGGTCTACGACTTGGTCGGGACCGTTCGGCTGGATGACCAGCGGCAGTGCAAGGGGTCCGTTGTGATCGTCGTGGAGGGAAACCCCCTGACCACGCTGCTTGGCGGCGCCAGCGCTGTTGCCGTCGTGGCTGGCACCGGCGGCGCCGCGGCCTCATCGGTGGCGGCCGCGAAGGCCGCTGTTGCCGCCATCAAGCCGTAGCGCCCAGGTTGCGGTGCCTAGCGAAGCGAGCACCAATCGATGTCCGAGGGTCCGCCCAGTGTCCAGACCTCGGCCTCGTCGATGGCCACATGGCCCAGGTGATCCGTGGCCTCCACCTGTAGGGTGTGGGGTCCGGGCAGCCATTGCAGCGTGTCCCAGGTCCAGGAGCGAGCGACGGCCTCGGGCGACCACTCGGGCCACTGCCAGTCGGCGACCGGTTGGCCATCGATGCGAAGCACCAGGCTCCTGATGCCGGCCACGTGCGCTGGGCTGAGCACCCGCACCGGAACGCAGCCGCCGGCATAGGTGGGGCCGTCCACCCGAAGCCGCATGCTGTTGCCACCGAGGTACACGCTGTCGTCGCGGGGCTGCGCCAACTGAACGATCGGCGATGCATCGCTAAGCACATGGACGACCAGGCCGCCGGCGTGGCCCGTGTTGCCTGCCAAGTCACGTGCCCGGTAGGCCACCGTGTGGGTTGCGTCGGGGCCGTCCAGGCTGAATTCTCCCGTGGGGAGCCAGGGGCCACCGTCGACGGAGTACTCGGTCCAGGCTACGCCGCTGAGGTCGTAGCCCGATGCCAACTGGAAGACCGTTTGGTCCACCACTTCGAGTTCTTCGCCGCGCCAAAGGTGCATCCCACTGAGGCTCAGGGCGATCTCGGGCAGCGTGGTGTCCACACGGATCGTCTGGTGGATGGGCGCTGCTACGTTTCCGGCAGCGTCAACGGCTCGAACCTGCAGTTCGTGGACGCCTTCGGCAAGAACCAGCGGGTTTTCGTAGATCTGCCAGGCGTCGCCCAAACGGTACTCGATGCGGGACACGCCGCTGAGGTCGTCCCTGCTGGCGAGGGTGACGGTGGCGCTGGACACCATCCAGCCTGATTCTCCCTGCTGCCCGACGACATGGATGGTCGATGTTGGCGGTCTCGCATCCACGAGAACACGTACGTCGCGTTCCGCCTCGATGTTGCCGGCTGCATCCACGCTGCGGTAGCCGATAAGGTGCCGACCTTCCCCCAGTTGAACGACTTCCGAGTAGGTTTGCCAAGTCGTCCCCTGCCGAATCTGGATTTGGTGAATGCCTGAACCGGGCTGGGCGTCGGTGGCCGTGGCCTCCAGGGTGGCCGTTCCGGCCCACCAGCCCCCTTGTCCGGCGGGGCCTGAGACTTCAATGTGGCTGACGGGCGCATGGGTGTCGACGCGGAGTTGGAGTTGGCGGGCGGGCTCAAGGTTCCCGGCGTTGTCCTGGCTGCGGTACTCCAGGGTGTGCGCGCCTTCACCCACCGCCAGAGCTTCCTCGTAGTGCCCCCAGGGGCCGCCCAGGCGATACTCGGTGACCGCCGTTCCACTGGTGGCGTCGTCGGCGGCGAGGCTGATGGTGGGTCGACTCGTGTACCAGCCGTACCGCCCCAGCGCGCCTTCTACGGTGGCCTGGGTTTCGGGGGGTGTCGGGTCCACTGCGACCTGCAACGAGCGCACGGGTTCCGTGTTGCCTGCCTGGTCGCGGCTGTACGCCTCCACGGTGTGGCGTCCCTCGCCCAGAAGGACCGGGCCGGAGTGCTCCTGCCAGGGGCCGCCGTTGATCCGGCTCCACGTCGTGTCCGGCCCGGACAGGCGGTCTGTGGTTTGGGCGTCAGCCTGGGTTGCTCCTACGAACCAGGGCGCCTCCCCGACCGGGCCGTCGGCGGCCAATTGCGTGGCGGGCGCGCGGGAGTCCACCTTGACCGTCATGGATTGGATGGGTTCCACATGGCCAGCCACATCGCGGCTGCGCCACTGGATGGTGTACACGCCGTCGGCCAGATGCAAGGGATCATGGTAGGGCATCCAATCGCCGCCGGAGCCGATGCGGTACTCCGTGGCGGCCACGCCGCTGGTGCTGTCGGATGCTTCAAGGGACACCGTGGCGGGGGTAACGTACCAGCCGTCGTCTCCAAGGTTGCCATGAGCCGTGGCCCGGGTTTGGGGCGCCGTCTCGTCGACGCGGATGGTGGCCCGGTGGATTCTCTCCAGGTTCCCCGCCGCGTCCTGGCTGCGGTAGGCTACAGCGGTCACGCCCTCTTGCAGGGTCACGGGGGTGTCGTAGGCGGACCAAGCCGCGCCCGGTTGCAGTTGCCAGGTGGTGGCAGCCACACCGGCCACATCACCGCGACTGGTATCCGCCGCCGCCAGGGCCAGGGTAGCGGGTCCGGTGTACCAGCCCTCTGCGCCCTGCGTCCCCGACACGGCAAGCGTGGTCGTGGGAGCCAGCGTATCTGTGACGACTTGACCGCCGCGCTCCAGACGCAGAACCTGGTTCGCCGCAAGGGCGAGGAATTGGTCCGTGCCGCCGCCGGGCCAGAGAACCGTGACATCGGCCAC
>JBFIJP010000162.1:0-8973 GCA_041600695.1 Thermoplasmatota archaeon
CGTCGCTCAGGTTGCCGGAGAGCGCACCGACGAACTCGAACACCTCAGGCGACCCGTCCGGGATGGTCTGCTTCTCGATGATGATCTTGCCATCCTGGGTGTTGTTGAACGTGCACACAACGGTCTCGCCTTCCTCCAAGTGGATTTCCACGCTGCGGTTGGCGGGATCAGGGACGCTGTTGTCGTCGTCGCACGTCAGATCCGTCAGCTTCCAGTGGTTGCCTGGATGCTCCGTCACGTTGTACAGGCCAGCCGGCAGGCCGAGGGCCACGATGCTCTCGCCGTCACCGATAAGGCCGCCGAGGTCCCCTGTGAAGAGGAACTGGTCGGGGGCGCCCTCGGGGTCGGTATTCTTCACGATGATGATGTTGCCAGGCTCCGGCGGCGGCGGGATCTCACTGTTGTAGAACGTACAAGTGACAACGTAGCCACTGCGGATGCGGTAGGCCGCCCGGGCGCGCTCTGTATCACCGTACGAACCCTGGCCGTCACACTGGACAGCCGTCAGGTTCCAGCCGTCAGGGACCTGCTCGAAGACATGGTACCTGCCTGGGAACACCCACTTCATGAGGGTGCCATTGTGGCCAATCTCACCTGCCAGGTCGCCCCTGAAGTTGAACGTCTGGTTCGTGTCCTCGGGGTCCGCGACCTTGTGGGCGATGATCTTGCCCAGTTGCAGGTCGAAATATCGGCACGTGATGGTCTCGCCCGCCGACGCGTTGTACGTCACCGTGGCATTGGCCAGATCAATGATGGAATCGCCATCATCACATCGGATGCTCAACAGGTGCCACCCCTCAGGAACCTCCTCGGTGGTGCTGTACAATCCGGGGTCAACATCCCAGTAGGTGCTTTCGCCATCCGACAGCGTCGCCCACAGGTCACCCGTGAAGTTGAACTCCACGGGGCTGCCGTCGGGCCGCGTCTCCTTCTCCAGGATCAGCCGGGCCTGCTGGACGTTGTAGAACGTGCAGCGGACGGTCTCGCCAGGATGCAGGTACCAGGCAAATCCATCGGGCGGCCAGATTCTGGGCTCCCCGCCGAGATCGTTGCCAATGAAGTCCGTTTCACACCGGACATCGTCAAGCCGCCACCCATGCGGAACGAGCTCCCAGAACTGGTACCACTGGTACGGCTCAAAGGAGCCCGACATGTTCTGGTCATCCTGGAGGAAGCCGGGCAGATCGCCCTCGAATTCGAACTGCTGCGGACTCCCATCCGGATCCGTCTGTTTCTCGATGATGATGGTGCCGTTCTGCTGGTTGTACCAGGTACAAGTCACCGTCTCGCCATCCGCCAGCGCGTATTGCGCCGACGCATTGGGTATGTCCACCGTGGCGTTGCCATTGTCACATGAAAGGTTGGTCAGTTTCCAGTCTGGAGGCAGGTTTTCGGTCACGTTGTACGTCCCGGCCGTCAGGTTGGACCTGATGATCAGTCCGTCGTCCGCAATGTCACCCGTCGCATCACCTGTGAAGTTGAACAACTGCGGCGAGTTGGGCGGGTCCGTCTGCTTCTCCACGATCAACGTGGCCGTTGCAAGCGGCGGCGGAGGCGGCAACTCCTCGTTGTAGAACGTGCACGTGTGCTTTTCGCCGGAACGCACATGGTAGTGGGCGCTCGCGGTGCCGACATCGCCCCAACTGCGCCGGTGGTCACACTGCACAGCCGTCAGGTTCCAGCCCTGGGGCACCTCCTCCGTGGTTTCGTACAGACCGGGCCTGACGAACTTGCTAATCGTCTCATTGTGGCCGATCTGTCCCTCCAGGTCACCCGTGAAGTTGAACTTCTGGTCCGAGTCCGGCGGATCCGTGACCTTCTTCACGACGATCTCGGCCGCCCGCTGGTTGTAGAACGTGCACGTCACGTGCTCGCGGCGATCCACACGAATCCAGGCCGTGTCGTTTTCCAGATCGGCCCAGCTGTCACGGTCGTCGCAGATGATATCTGCCAGATACCAATGGTGCCGCATCAGCTCCTTGACCGAATGCAGGCCTGCGGGAACGACCTGCTGCAATTGACCGTCGTCCCGGAGGGTACCCTCCACGGCGCCAATAAATCGGAAAGCATCGCGAGAATCTTGCGGTCGCGTCTGCTTTTCGATAATAATCAAACCGTAGCCGTCCTCGGCGTTTGCCTGGACGGGGGCACTACCAAAAATGAGCAAGCTTGTTACTAGCGGCACGACCAACAGGCCGCGATTGCGTCGCCGGCGCGCGGCGCCGGCAAGGTCCTTGGGGTCAGACATCATTTCCACCTCGAGCCGCGCAGGGTGAAACCGGCCACAGGAATCCAACAGGGGATCCTGGTGTGCGATTGTCCCTCCACGGGGCCTTCGAACCGGGACGGGAATCACCTTCCGGGCGCCCGGAAAGCCGGGGCCCAGCGGGAGCGATGAAGCAAAGGAGGAAGGCCCGAAGGCCCCGCCTCAGATTCCTCTCGCCTCCGTCACGATCCATAGCCAGTGCCTTGCCCGAATTGCCGACAAAAGGGTTTGCCAATTCACCTCAACACCTGCAATAATCGACAAGAAAACTAGTTCCTGAAATCGACGGATTCGCGGCGCGGAAGGTCCGCCACCTGTGAAGCAGGCGCCACCCTGGACAAATCATTGACATTTTCCACGTGATCCGGAATCACGAAACAGTCCCACCGCGAGACCTTTCCCCTGGCGTAGTCCTTAATCGGTTTTCGCCCACCCCGCGGGGTGCGTCGGGCCGGCGTCGCCCGGCCCATCGACCTCGCGGTTTCGGAGGTCAAGGTCACGCACGGACGAGCGGGCCTTGGCGCCAGGCTCGACCCCAGGCCATCGACTTTTGACCCAACTCCTCGAGTGGACCTCCAACCATGCGCCGGCCGAACCTTGTCGGCCCAGGCGCATCCTGCCCAGGCCCTAGGCCGCCCCTGCATGCACGTCCGGGGCCCCATCAGCCTCTTATACAACCCCCCCGTCGTCGGCGATCGTCCAGGTGACCGCCCATGGCATTCCCCGAAGCCGTTTCCCGTCGTCTCCTCAAGAAGATCTGCATGCACTGCGGCGTGACCAACGCCCGCCTTGCTGATCGCTGTCGCAAGTGCCACCGCAGCGACCTTCGCGTCAAGGCGAAGGAAAGCCGCGGCACGTAAGCCGTCCATTGGGCCGGGAGCCTAGCGCTCCTGGCTTCTTGCCCCCGCCGCGCGCGTCGCCAGAACACTGGCCGAGCGTTAGCCAGATGCCTGCATCTGGAGCACGAAGAGCGTCTTGCCGACGCCGACGATGTCTCCCTGCGCCAAAGGTACCTCGACGCCAGGGCGCATGCGGCGCCAGTTGACGTAGGTCCCGTTCTTGCTGTACAGGTCGGTTAGCACCAGACCGCGTGGCTGGACAATGATCTCGGCGTGCCGTGTGCTGACAAAGGGATCGTAGTCGAGCTGGATGTCGCTTTCCGTGCCGCGCCCCACGCGCCACAACGTGCCCGCTGTGGTGCCTAGGCAGAACACCCGGCCCTCGTCGAGGCCGCGCACGACAGTGAGACCGGGCTGGGGGAAGTTGGATGCACCGTCGCTGGAGCGTGCCGGTTTCTCCGCCAGCAGGGTCCGCGTCGTCTGCGCGTTGGCCGGGGGCGTTTTGCGGGCACCTACCTCAGAGAATTGCACCTGGATCTGGAACAGGCCGGCCCGGTCGAGCATGTACTCCACCACAGGTCCGCTGTCGCGGCGACCCACCCTTTTGTTGAGCACGCCGATTTCAACCAAGGCATCCAAGTGCTTGCGGGCCCCCGGGCGTGACATGCTGAGCCTGGCGGCTACCTCCTCAACGTAGAGGGGTTGGATGAGCATGTCCAGCAGGAGCAGCCTTGAGGCGTTTCCGAGCGGCCGCAGACGGTTGGCCAGCGTTTCAAGGTCTGGCCCGGAATCTGGTGGATCGTCGCTCGGCAGGTCATCTACGGCTTCAGGTGTCACGCCGGGCTATCTCGGCAAGGGATGTTAATCCTATGGACGGCAGCATCCGGTCAGTGCTTCCGGCTGGGCATCTTGTGCAACCGTTAGGGAGGTTTCGCAGGCGGTTGACTGTGAAGACAACCAGATGGTTTCCAGAATGGCAGCAGCGGCCCAAACGTACTAATAACTTCTTTCATCTAGTATTCTTGATCGAGCCCAGCATGACCATCAACCGGCCCTTCTTGAATCGACGCTCCGGAACCAGGGGACTTAGCACGAACGGCCTGGTGGCCGTGGCAGTCGCAGTCGCGCTCTCAACCGTTTCGGCCCTCCCTGCGGCAAGTCAAGACGCCCTGGCCCCCGGTTCGCTGGCCGTCCAATTCATGCCGGCAAATCCCGGCCTTCCGGCGCTTGCAGAGGCAGCCGTCGCCGCGGCCGCCGAAGTTGCAAAAACGGACTCCCTGCTCGCCTGGGTACAACCGCTTGTCGTGGCTTCGGCCGCGGCAGCGGAAGCCGTGGCTCCCGGAACAAAGATGCCCGTGGGCCCCGCCGCGGCCGCCCTGGCGTGGATGGATGACGTTCGCCGCGAGAAGGAGGTGCTGGCCTCCGCTTCGTTCGACGAGGCGTTGCAAAGGGGCCTTGGTCTGCGCGAGTCCGCGAGCATCCTTGCGGCACTTCCCCCCGACCCGGACGCCACCACCCGGGAGTCCTGGCTGCCTGATGCCCAGGCCCTCCTGACCCAATGGTGCAGCCCCACCGCCAACGCCAACGCCATGATCGTCCAGAGTCTACTGCTCCAGTGGCGCCCGGCCACGGCCGTTGCGCTGGCCCCCATGCCCACCTTCGGCGATCTGCCGACGGCCATCGATACCTTCCTTGCGGCCCACGGCACGCCACCGCTGTCGCCTGCCGACCGGGCCGCGGCCTCCAGCGTTGCGGAACCGACCGCCTCTGCACTGGTTCGAATCGTGGAGGCCGCGCTGTTCATGCACCTGACCACGCAAACCGCTTTTGCCACGGGAGCACCCGACCTTGGCCTCCTGATGGCAGCACGAGACATGGCCGCCATCCAGCTTGCGGCCAGCATCCCCATGCTGACGCCCGGCGACGACCGACTCGACCTTCCGCCCATCATCAGCATCACGACGAGCACAACGGATGATGTTTATTCGGGAGACTACGCGCTCCTCGTTGACCTGGGCGGAAACGACACGTACCGCAACAATGCCGGGGCTGGGGGAACGTTTGATACGGATCCCCCCGGGATCAGACACTCGGCCCTGCTGATTGACAAGACGGGCGACGACCAATACCTTGGCCGCGTCGGCCTGAGCGCGGTCAACGGGGCGGGGCACTTTGGGACCGGTTTCCTCTGGGATGACACGGGCAACGACACGTACCTGGGGGCGGCCCCCGATCTGGCGGCCAACGGCGCCGGGCAGGCGGGCCTCGGAACCCTCGTCGACGGCGGCGGGGAAGACCTGTACCAGGCCGACGTCGGTTCCGGCACGGCCAATGGGGCCGGTTTCACCGGCGCGGGCGCCCTGATCGACGCCGGCGGCGACGACCGGTACCTAAGTACCTCCGAGTACGTCCTTGCAGCCAACGGCGCTGGCTATCTGGGAGGCTTCGGCCATCTCGTCGACGGCGGCGGAAACGACCTGTACGATGCCACCGCTGGAGTTGAAGGAAGCCTGAACGGCGCTGGTTTCCTGGCGGCGACCGGGTGGCTGCTTGACGCGTGCGGTGACGACCAGTACCTGGGCTCGGTGGGGGAAGCAGGCACAGTGAACGGTGCTGGCTGGGCTGCCTCCGGCCACCTCCTGGACTATGGGGGCTCGGACATCTACGACGCCGACCTCGGCCGGGGAGCAGCCAATGGCGCCGGCCTACTGGGCCGCGGCCTGCTCGCCGACCGCGACGGCTTCGACCACTACCTGGCCGCGTTCCGGGGGCGGGCCGCCGCCAACGGGGCAGGCGACCGGGGATCAGGACTGTTGATCGACGGCGGCGGCGACGATCATTACAACGTCACGGCCGACGGTCCCGGATACGGCAACGGCGGAGCCTACATCGGTGCCGGTCTGCTGATCGAGATCGCGGGCAACGATGTCTACAACGGCTCCATCGAGAGCTACGGCGGCCTCAATGGAGGCAGCCACCTGGGAGGCGTCGGCTGCCTTCTGGAAATGGGGGGCGACGACCACTACAACGGCACCATCGCGGGCGCCGGGGGTATCAACGGGGCCACCCGAAGTGGCACCAGTGTTTTGATCGATGGCCAAGGCAACGACACGTACGACGGCACGGTCGGGTTCCTGGGCGGCGTCAATGCGGCGGCAACGATCGGATTTGCGCTCCTTGAAGACCGGGGCGGAACCAATGTCTTCCGGGGCTCCGCTCCCCAAGGTCATGTCCAAGGCGGCGCCTCCAGCGAGCCGCTTCTTCCAAGCACGCCGGCAACGGCCCGACGGGCACCGGATTCAATGCTGAGCGGGCCGCGCGCTCGCGGCACCCCGGATGATCCGTCCGATCTTGCGCCGGAGACCATACCCGCTGGGGCCCAGCCCAGTGTCGCCATTCTGCTGTCGGGCCCCGGCAATGACACCTTCGTGGGCGGCGGCGTCACCCAGGGGGCCGGCGACTTCTACGGCATCGGCATCCTGGTGGATGCTGGCGGCGTAAACAACTACTCCCTGACCTCCGGGATCGGCCAAGGTGCCGGCCGCGCCTTCGGGCTCGGGCTCCTGCTGGACGGCGGCTCCAAAACGGGGTTCAGCCTTGGCCCCAACACGCAGGGGCAGGGCGCCGGACTCCAGGGGGTTGGCTTGCTGGCACGCTCGGCCATCGGCGGCATGACCAACTACCACGCCGACCCCACCAGCCAGCCCAGCGCCAACACGGGGGGCGGCGCGTCCCTGCTGCTTGATCAGACCACGGGCACGGCCGACGGCACCGAGCCAGATCTGACCTGCGCCGCAGACCTGCTCTACGACGTAACCCAGGCTAGCGAGCGTCTCATCGTCTGTGGCCCGAGCAAAACCAGGCAGGAAGACATCCGCGATCCAACTACCGGAGAGCCGTTGGGCCCACAAAACAAGCCGCCGGTCTCCTGCGATATCGCCTGTCGGACCACGGTGGAGCCACTCACCGGCCCGGACGGCCCGGCCTGGCTGGAACGGGACTACGTCAACGCCACGACGGGCGGCGGCGTCGTACGCATTGAGGGTCGAGGAACTTCAATATCGGTGACCATCGTCCACGCGGCGACGCTTGACGATTCATGCGACACGACCTGCCCGATCATCCGCACGGCATCCTGCGTTCTCTACCTGAACGAAAGGGCGATCTCCTGCATCGGCGACCGTTCTGCCCGAGTCTTTGCACCCAACTAGGCGCCGGCCCGCAAGCCATCGAACCCTTGCCATCCGCCCGCCGCGAACCATCCGTCTTGGGTTCCACCCCTCCCCCAACTGCACCCAAAACAAAGGTGACCCCATGAACAACAACACGCGACCGGCCACGCCCTGCAGGCGCCGCCGAAGAAACGCCCACCCCACAACCTCCCTGCGCGCGGGGGTCGTGCTGGGAGCCCTTGTGGCCGTGGCACCCGCCGCGGCAGGCTACACGGGACTGAGCTCCGGCGACGGAGTCTTGGTCGAAGTCCATTTTGATGGCCCCGTGGAGGCCGATGTTTGGCTGGCCGACAAGTCGGAGCCCACAACCTACGAAACGACGCTTGCGCCACGCCCTGACGGGACCTGGCAGGGTTGTTTCACCCAGCTATGGCCTGACAACGCGGGGCCTTGCTTCCGCTTCGCCGCCAACGACGATGATCCCTGCACGGACCAGAAAAGCCGCTGGACCGAAACCGACGAGTGCGTTCGCGGAATCCTGGAACCCATGCGCCTCAATCCAGAGCCTTGCTTCTACGTCCAGGCGGCGCACGAGTTCCGGGAGCAATGCTGGGAATCGACCGGCCCCTTGCAGGGGATTGACCTTGCGGGGGATTGAATGACCAGAATCTCGCGCCGGTCGGGCCGCCCCGCCTGCGGGGCCGGTGGCATTATTGCCGGTGCATCCATTGAAGCAGCGGTCGCCGACACAGTCGGCCAAAAGCAACCGCGGGGAAAGTGATCATGGCCCTGCCAAAATCCCTGTCCGACATTCCAACGCCGACGCAGGCCGTCGGCCGCAACTGGCTAACGGTGGCCCTCCTGTGCCTTTTCCTGATTGGGGTATCCAGTGACCTGGTACCCCGTCCCATATCCTGGATTACCCCGCCAGACGAACCACCCTACGGCAGCCCGGACGACAACGGCACCATCGACATTGGGCGCAATGTGGACGGCGCGCATGGCGACATCCGCTGCATCCGCTGGGAAAGCACCGCGGTGGGTGCACGCTGCGAAGTGTACGCGAAGGACCAGTCCTGTGGTAGCACGACGAGCAGCAACTATGCATCATGCCTGAATGCGATGATGGGCGAAACGTTGGATGGCCTCCCCCTGGATTCAGCCATGCGGGGCGCATGCACGCAGTACAGAAGTGGGCCCGGCAAGAGTCTTGACGATCCAGAGCAGGAGTCGATCTTACCCTGTTCCTGCGCATCTCTTGGGTGGCAGGTCTACCGCTGTTTCCTGCCAACGGATGAATGAGCCCCTTCGCCGTTGCACCTTCATCCCTCCTCAACCCTCTCCCGCCCACCGCGGAAACCTCTTGGTTTCTACGTCGCCCAGGATGGCCCGCGCGCTTAAGCCGGGCACGGCTGGTGCTGTGGCGTGAACGTACCTCGGCGAGGCGTCGGGGCCGGAGTGGTTGAATGAAGTTCGTCCCCAACCCCAGCTACCTGCTCGGCGCCGCATCGGGCGTCGCGATGGGCCTGCTTGGCTTCATCGTCTTGGTCGTGGCCGTGCGTTCCATGCGTCGCGGCACCGGTCGCAGCGGAGTCCTCGCCTTCAGCCTCTTCGGAATCCTGTGGGGCCTACAGGTGACCGCGGCCAACGTTTCCAGCCTGGCGGCGGACGAGCCAACCATCCTGTTCTGGACGCA
>JBFIJP010000163.1:0-8961 GCA_041600695.1 Thermoplasmatota archaeon
CAACATGAACGCCAACGAGGTCATCGCGACCCTGGCCAGCGGCATCCTCGGCCGCGACGTTCACCCCAACGACGAGGTCAACCGCGGCCAGAGCAGCAACGACATCATCCCCACCGCCATGCATGTGGCGGCCGTGATGCAGCTCCAGCACGAACTGGTTCCCGCCATGGAGTACCTGCACGAATGCCTGACCGGCAAGGCCCAGGAGTTCGACGATGTGGTCAAGGTGGGCCGCACCCATCTGCAAGACGCCGTCCCCATCCGCCTGGGTCAGGAATTCAGCGGCTACGCCCGCCAGATCCAACTGGGCATCGAGCGCGTCCAGGCCGTCACCCCCGGCCTGCTGGAGCTGGCCCAGGGCGGCACCGCCCTCGGAACAGGCCTCAACGCCCACCCGCAATTCGGCGCTAAAGTCGCCGAGTACCTTCAGCAGGCCACGGGCCACGACTTCCGCGAAGCCGAGAACCACTTCGAGGCGCAAGCCGCCCGCGACGCGTACGTCTTCGCCGCTGGCGCCCTCGACACCATCGCCGCGTCGATGATGAAGATCGCCAACGACGTTCGCCTCATGGCCAGCGGCCCCGACTGCGGCCTCGGCGAAATCCAACTGCCCGCCATCCAGCCCGGCAGCAGCATCATGCCCGGCAAGGTCAACCCCGTCATCTGCGAGGCGGTCGTCATGGTCGGCGCCCACGTCACCGGCAACAACACCGCCGTTCGCATGGGCGGCCAGTGGGGCCAACTGGACCTCAACGTCATGCTGCCCATGATGGCCCACAACCTCCTCGAATCCACGCGCCTGCTAGCCAACGTCAGCCGCGTCTTCGTCGATAACTGCCTCGCCGGCACCACCGCCAACGTCGAGAAGGCCACCGGCAACGTGGAGCGCTCCATCAGCATGGCCACCGCGCTCAACCCCCTGATCGGGTACGACAAGGCGGCCGTCATCGCCAAGACCGCCAACAAGACCGGCCGCACCGTACGCGACGTGGCCTACGAAATCAGCGGCCTGACGAAGGAGCAGGTGGACGAGTCGTTGGAGCCGAGGAAGCAGACGGAGAACCAGTAGGGGCGTCCATAGCCCGGCCTTGGCAAGGGGATTGGGAACACCTAAAGCGCCGAATCGAGACGCTGGCGGCCACGCCGCTGCCACGCGAGGGATCATTAGGTGTCCGAGGCCAGTTCACCCTCCGCCAAAACATTCACCATTTCCCTCAATTCCGAGCCACGGGACCATGAAAGAATCGTCACGCCATACCGTGCCAAATCCATCAGGTAAGCAATCTGCCCGCTTTCTTCGATGCTGAGGAATTCCCCATTTCGAATTTCCGCCACGTTCTCGTGGTGTGGTACAATGACATCCGGGATCGATTTTCCCTTTTCCAGTTCAAATCGAAGAGCCACCAATTCGGCGTGGCTTGTTTCCATGACGGCCCCCGCGGGCCAATAGAGTACAACATGCGTTGCTTTCTCTAGCAATCGGAGAAACTTGGCGGTCAGTGATTCGCCGGGATGCGTTTCGTGATCCTCCATGATGAATGCGTCGTGCCCGTTGGCGCGGAACGTGTCAACAATTTGCCGACGAACCGAAATTGGTTTTTGGCCCGTTCTGGGGGTCGCCCAGTGACTCGGGCCCAAAACGAATACGTTGGCCATCTAGGTGCTGCCCAGCAGCGCTTCTAGCTCCCTGTCCGAGCTTCTTCCAATGGGGCTGTGATCGCCATGAACCAGGCCATGAACCGCTTCCAATTGCCTGAGGGCGGCTGCGCCGCGTTTGCCCAAACGGTACTCAACGAAGATTCGAACGCCTTCGGTTGGGATCGTGTGGGGTATCACGAGCATCGCCTTGGTCATGGCCTTCAGGCAGCGATTGAGTTGGGAGGATTCGAGGCCCGTGGCGGCCTTCAGGGCAGCGAAGCGCAGGGGTCCGTCGTCGAGGGCGCTAAGGACGGCGATCTGGTGGGGGTGCTGGATGAGTGTGACGATCATTGGTAACATGTTGTTACCAGAAAGTGGTATTAACGTTTCGCGGCGGCCGGCGTAGGGGGTATGAGACAATCCCACAAGGCTCCATCAGCATGGCCACCGCGCTCAACCCCCTGATCGGGTACGACAAGGCGGCCGTCATCGCCAAGACCGCCAACAAGACCGGCCGCACCGTACGCGACGTGGCCTACGAAATGAGCGGCTTGACCAAGGAGCAGGTGGACGAGGCGTTGGAGCCCAGGAAGCGGACGGAAAACGCCCTCTAAGCCGGTACGCGCCATACCTTGGCCCATCCACCCAACACGGTTATCATCGCTCCTATCGCCTCGTTCGGCATGCAATTGCCGTGGCGCCCCATCACGGGCTCTCTGATGCTCGTTGCCGTCCTCGCCGTCGCGTCCATGGCAGGAGCCGGGTGGGTCCTCTCGCGTGACAGCACGCCGACCATGGCGCTGGCCGAGGCCCATGTTGGGGATCGCGGCGCATACGAGGTGAACTACGGTCCGCGTGTCCCTCCTGGCAGGCCGGGCCGCTGCGCTTCCAATGGCTGCCCGCCACGATTGTGCGGGACGGCGACGGCGCGGCCCACGCCGTCCAGCCCCTACGCACCGAACAGGATTGGCGATACGCAGACGACCAAATCGCTTTCAACGGCACCGCCTGGGCAGAGCGCTACTTCGAAGGCCCGGGCGCCGCAGTGCTCAGCAAAGGCTCCTCTGGCAGCAATGCAGGTTGGGGCAAGGTGGACGCGTTGCTTGTCAACTACGAAAGCAGTTCCCGTGGCGAAACGACGCGAACCCACTTCGAGCCGACGACGGCCTTCTGCGGCCACGCCAACCAGGGCGGGACCATCGGCGTCGGTGACCGGCTGCAAGTGTACGGCTGGTGCCTCGGGGACGACGAGGACGAGGACTACACCACCCGGACTGCACCGAAATCAGAACCGAAGTGGTTGCGGGCCGGATCTACAGCAGCGACGCACCCCTTGACCCCAGCAGCCTCGTGACCGGCGAACCCAGCCGCACCAACACCACGGGCTCGGCGGTCGTCGTGGACGCCGAAGGAACACCCATCGGATGGGACGCGTATGCTGAGACCAGCCAAACCAGCCTCGAAGGGCCGCTTTCCTACCCCTGGGTCGCCCGATCGCCGCACCGCGATCTTTGGGCTGGGCTGTAGTCAGGCCTCCGATGAACCGGGGCTCGCGAAACCGGTCTCAACGCCTCACCCGGCAGGCCCGCGTCGAGCCCTGCGTCGCCCGTGGTTGTCAGGGCTGTGGCGGCCGGTTCCAGCACCCGGACAAACGCTCCGCCGAACCGGGCACCTCGGGTCGCCAGGTGGCCGCTGCCACGAGCCTTGACCCCGCCACCGTGACGTACCATGTGCAGCGTCTGCAAAAGGCCGGCCTCGTGGAAGCCAAGCGTTACGGCCGCCGACTGGCCATCTTCCCCACCGGCCCCGGATTCCGGGCTGCCTCGGACCCAACCGCGGCCGCCGCCCGGACAGCGTCGGCTGCCGGTTCGCCCGTGGCGGCGGGATAGGGATCCGTGGCCACACCCACCAGGTCGATCGCCTTCACGAAGCGGGTTTGGAGACAGCCACGCGGCGGGGGCGGCGCCTCAACGTGGCGGGTACTGGCCGCACGCCTGGTCTTGGCGCGCGGGTAGACCCAACGGCCGCGGCGGGAGGGCGGCTGCGTGCGCCCAGCTGCCCGCCGGTCATCGAGCGTCGCTGGCGCGGATTGCCCCCCGCCACCCTTTTCCAGCCCGGCCCGGTTCCCGACGCGAACGATTGGAGCATTCTCCGGGCCCGGCCCGGACGATTGGAAGATTCTCCAAGCCTCTTCTTGAACCCCCGTCGACCCTCCGCTATCCATGGCTGCAAAGACCGTGACCCGAACCCTCGCCCGCCGTATCCCCGCCGCCATCCTGGTTGGCCTCGCCAGCGCCACCGTTCTGGGGGGTGCCCTGGGAGCCGCCCACGCTGCCGGCGAGCCCGAGCTTCCGGCGATGTTTGGTGTTCCGGCGATCCACGAGGGGGACCGGATGGTGTACGAGATCACACGCGCCACGTACGATCTCGACGGGACCCAGCGGGAAGCGTCGACATCGAGATTCGATGCACCGCGGACTCTCGTGATGGAGTGGATGCCAGCGGCCATCGCCTACGACGAAGTCGGCCAACCCCACAGCGTTCGACCCCTGCGTGGCACCATCGAATGGGTGGCCGGCTTCCCGGTGACCGAGGAGGTGCTGTTCGAAATGGGCACCAACGAAACCGTCGCCTGGCGACACAATGGCACCTCGAAACTGGGCTGGACCGATTCGGGAATGTTGGGCGTCGGCGCGTCTGAAAGCACCGCCACGTGGGAGGTGGCGGTTTCCGACTTCAAAGGCGGAACACCGTTCTGCGGCCACTTCAACAGCCTCCAGGGAGCGCAGGTCGACCCCCGCTCTGGCGTCGTGGTGAGCGGCGACTGCCTTCCCGTCTTGTGGGCAAACACCACGCACGGGCGCTTCCGGGCAACCGGGATCGAGGAGGCCGCCGGCCTTCCCGCCGTCCGATTCGACGGGGGCGAGGCGGGGTCACAACACAGCCTTTGGTTCAACCGGGAGATTCCAGTGCCAGTCCAGGTGCGGTGGCATGCGCTGGCTGGGGCCAACGGGGATCACATCCTCCAGGACACCGCTCGTCTCGTGGGCTTTGCCCGGGGCGCGGCCCCCTACGAGGCCGAGGCGCCGGCCGCCCCGGCTCTGCCCGCGGTGGAGTTGAGCCCAACGCGTCGGCTGGGCCCGGACACGGCCGACCTCGAACTGGAATACGCATGGGCCGAGGCATGGAACGACCTGCGCGAGCGCAGCGACGTGTTTTCCGACTGGGTGGACAGCCATCCCAATGCCATCGTGGCCCTGGCGTCGAATTCCTGGAAGACCGGGGAAAACCCGCGCGCAACCTGGAATTTTGGCTTGCGCGACGGGGACGAGGCCCTCATCGCCCACCTGACAAGGTCAGCGCGCGACGACACGGCTGCGCTCTCGACCATGCCGCCCGCCCTCCCTCCAGCGTTGGGTGGCGATGCCCACGATTTTGACATCTGGCTGGAAGGCCCGCTGGACGCACGTCAGACCGATCTGGCCCCACGACTGCCACCGGCCATGCCGGACGTGGAATCGGTTGCAAGGGCCTGGACTGTTTTTGATATGAACCACGACGATGCCTCCGCCATGCGCACCTGGCGGTACGCCGTTGCCTGCTTGGGGGACTGCGACACCATCCAGGCAACCGTATCCGTGGGGCGCACGGATCAGACCGCTTCTCCCAATTCACCGACCCGGCTGCTCCTCGGCGATGCCCAGACCATCGAAGCGAACATCACGGAGGTCGCCTTCGGGGACGACGGCGCATTGGTCTCCATCACGGAAACCAATTACCAAGCCGTTACCAATCATCGGGGTTTGGTTGAGCAGGACGCAGCCGCCCCTCCTGCGCCGGCCTCCACGCCCGACTCTGAATTGGTCGCTGGGTCCGTCTGGTGGGACTGGCCATCCCCCGCCGCAGCCGCCGGCGCCGGCATCCTCGGCATTCTGGTGGGCGTCCTGTACTGGCTCTGGCCCAGCATCAAGTCGGCGCCTGCGGTCGGTCTTTTCAGCAGGCTCCGCAACGACCAAGTGCTCGCCCACCCGGCACGGGCCCAGCTCATGGAAACACTGGAGGCCGAACCGGGGCTTCACCACAGCGAGCTGGTGCGCCGTGCCAACAGTACCAACACGGCGGTCGAACACCACCTGCGCATTCTGTTGGCCCGCAACCTCGTCGTCCGCCGGCGAGAGGCCGGCTACACGTGCTATTTCCCGGCTCGTGGCGTCGACCGGCGGGAGGTCGCGGCGCTTCCCTGGCTGCGTAACGACGGGGCCCGGCGGGTGCTCGAAGCGGTCGCCACTCGGCCCGGTCGCAGCGGCATCCAGCTTGCGGCGGAGACGGGACTGGACCCGGCGACCGTCACGTACCACCTTCAGCGGCTGGCAAAGGGCGGACTCGTCGACCGGCGTCGGGCGGGCCGAAGTCTTGCCGTGCATCCGACGGAACTGGGCGCGCGGCTCGGGGGTAAGATAAGCGCGGCATGACCCAACGCCAGGGCGTCCCTCCGCCAGCGCGGGCCGGCTGGGCCCCGAATTCGACGATCGCTCCAGCCGTCGCCCCGAGAAATCGAACATCGCTCCAGGCTATTTATGGCCAGAATCGGTTCCAGGTCCATTCATGAGCCTCCACAATCCAACCCGCCCGCGGCGTCGAATCCTCATCGCTTCCCTCATCGTCCTCCTGCTGGGTACGACGGCCGTGGCCGCCATCGCCTTCAGCGGTGACGACGACGTGCGTTTTGCACTTCCCGAACGCCGCGAGGGGGATCGAATGCTGTACGAGGGAGACCTGGTCGCCCAAGCGTCGGGAGGCGTCCGCGAAATGACGGTGGAGAAGCCCCGCATCTGGAAGGACGAGCACGGAAAGTCGCATGCTGCCGATGTCCTTGTTACCCAGCTTGGCCGGATCGAGATCTTTGGCATGGAGTTCCCCCTCACCATGGCAAGCATCGCCGACGCCCACACCTGGGAGGCCCTCGGGGCAAGTTTCGGTTCTGCCGGCGGTGGTTCCTACAGCACCGATCTTCTTGGCAATCCACAGGAATCCACCAACACGACAACGTGGTCCCTGACACCCGGAAAAACCTTGCACCCGTGCGGCCACCTGGTATCCCTGCAAGGGGCTTCTGAGTGGTCGAGGGAGATCCGGGTGGGAGGCGACTGCGCCGCCGGTCGGCCCGCGACTTTCGAGTACGTGCGAAGCCTGGAGTGGGAAGGGACGCCCGCGATGCAATACCGCTACCGGGGCGAGGGTCCAGAAATCTACGGCGGCGCCATCGACCGAATTGATTTGGTCGTCGCGTCGGGCATTGCCTATCCGGTCGAGGTTGCCTATTACAACGGAGCAGAGAGCCTGGCGACGGCGCGGCTGGTGGGCTTCGAACCCGGCGACGCGCCGCTGCGGTACCCGGTGGAGATTCCCCCGCCAACACCGCTGCCGCCCGTGTCCGATTCCGCCGTGAGTCGGTATGGCGCCTCGTTTGGAGCCCTGGACGACATCTATCCCATTGAGGATGTGGTGGCCGACGCCGTGGCAGATCCGCTGTTTTTTGACCTCCGGGATTTCATGGCACGCAACCCGGACTGGCGCATTCACCAGGGCCGATTGTCTCTGGACGGAGACGGTCTCTGGTGGGTGCTGGGCTTCACGGGCAAGCACGAGTCATTGCGTCTTCATGTGTCGGCATCACCCAGCCCCCTTGCCGGTCAGCCGCTCCTGGCGGGTGCCTTGGGCTCGTGGTACACCAGCTACAGCGTACGGCATGAGGATGGGCCGGGGGCGCCGCCGCTGGACCAGATGCCATCCATGGCCCCCCAGATACCGGACGTTGCCGCAGCCTGGGAAGTGTACTCGGGGGAGGGCCGCCCCAATGTGATGTCATTCACGCACGGTTTCTGCGCCAGCAAATCCTGCTACGACTGGATTCAGGTCAGCGTGGGCCAGGAACCAGTCGCACCATCGGGCCAGAGAGGCCTTGGGGGTGTGTTTGATCCCGGCGAATCGTTCGAGGGCGAGGCCTTCGAGCTCGAATACGGCCCCGGCGGGCAGCTTGTCGGAATCGTCCTCACGACGACCGAATACCAACGCAGCGCCGGTCTGCTGGCCGCTCCGCAACCCTCTCCGTCGCCTGAAGTCGTCGCCGCAGGCACGTGGTTGCAGGGGCCCCAGGTTGCCGCCGGTCTGGCCGCGGCCTTGCTGGCCGGCGTGGCGTATTACTTCTGGCCCGTCATCCGTACCCTGCCGGCGATGGGGCTTTTCACCCGGCTGCGCAAGCCGGCACTGCTTGAGCATCCCACGCGCCAGATCATCGTTGACGCCATCGACGCGGTTCCGGGGATTCATTACAATGCATTGCAGCGCAGGACCGGCCTTGCCAACGGAACGCTGCGCCACCACCTCCAGCATCTGGTGCGCGCGGATGTGGTGCGCGCGCGGGCCAGCGGCGGCTTCACGTGCTACTTCCCGGCCGGGCAAGCGACCCGCAATCGGGTAGCGGCCGCGCCCGTCCTGAAATCGGAAGGGGCCATCGCCGTCTTCCAGGCCATTTGGCGGCGCCCCGGCGTCACGGGCCATGTTCTGGCAGAGGACATCGGCTTGGCGGGCGGCACGGTAGGCCATCATGTGAAGCGCCTGCGGGAGGCGGGACTGGTCGAGGGTCAGCGCTCCGGCCGGACCGTGCGCCTTTACCTCAGCGAGTCGGGCCTGGCTGCTGCTGGCGCGGCGGGCGCCTAGCTCCTGCCCACCCCGCGTTGCTTATCGCGCCCACGCGGTGCCCTGTTGTGGAGTCGCCGGAGGACCGCCTGCGCCGCCTGGAGGCCCAGAATCAGGATCTGCGCGTGCGAGTGGAGCGCTTGGAAGCGGCCCTGGAGCAACCGCCCCGGTGGACGCCAGCACCCGCTCCCCCCGAAGGCTCGACGACACCAGCACACGGGGCCGAATCGCCTCCCGTGTCGCTGGAAGCCCGCATTGGCACCCGCTGGGTCGCCGTCGCCGGCGCGGCCGTTCTTCTGCTGGGCGCCGTCTTCTTCCTGCAACTGGCGTTCGATCGTGGCTGGATCGGGCCCTGGGCCCGGCTGGCACTGGGCTGGTTCGGCGGGGCTGCCTTGTGGGCCGGTGGCGAAGTGCTGCGCAGGCGTCTGCACGAGGTCTATGGTCAGGTCCTCGCGGCCGCCGGCGCTGCCGTGGTTTTTGCCGCCACCTGGGCCGCTTTCGGTCTGGACCGCTACCAGGCCCTGACGGGTTTCTCCGACCCGGCTGGCGGCGTCGTGTTGGCATTGGTTGGGCTGGCCGTGGTGGGCCACGGAGCCCTCGTGCGGGGGCCCGTCTTGGCCGGCA
>JBFIJP010000164.1:0-8814 GCA_041600695.1 Thermoplasmatota archaeon
ATTTGCTGGAGCGTGCCTACCGGCTGGCCGCGACGCCGCCGACCGGGCCCGTGCTGCTCTCCCTGCCCGCCGACTTCTGGGATGAAGACCTGGCGCCACCTGGGAAGGGCTCGGCATCGGCATCGGCATCGGCATCGGCATCGGCGTCCCCGTCATCGGCTCCATGGGCCGCACCTCTTCCCCGCCTCGCGGCACCCCCCGACCTGGAACCGTTGGCCCAGGCCCTTGGGCAGGCCAACAAGCCCGCGCTAGTGTACGGGGCAGGCGTCGACCGGGCCGGCGGCTGGGATGCAGGAGTGCAACTCGCCGAAGCGCTGGGCGCAGATGTCTACGCAGCCCCCCTCACGGCGCGGGCCCCCTTCCCCACCGACCACCGCCTGTACCGGGGCATGCTGCCACCCGCCGCGCCGCGCATTACGAAGGCGCTCGCCGGCCATGACGTGATCGCCGTCTTCGGGGCCCCCATGCTCCTGGTCTACCCCTACCTCCCCGGACCAGTCGTACCCCCCGGCGCCCGCGCGTTCCACGTCACGGACGATGCCACCGAGGCGGCCCGATCGCCCGCCGAAAGGGCCTGGATCGGCGATGTGGCGGGCGCGTTGACACACCTGGCGCAGCAGGTCTCGGCCGGGCCGGCGCGGCCGGCAGGCGGGGTGGGAACCCAGCGAGCCGCCCAGCGTCGAGCGGCGGCCGTTCGAGCCAAGGCCCGCCTCGGATGCGAATACGTCCTGCACGCCCTAGGGCGACGGCTGCCCGAAAACGCCGTCGTCGTGGATGAGTCCATCAGCGCCAGTCTCGCCCTGCGCGAACACCTGCCCATCCGGCGCCCCGGGGGTTACTACACGGCTGCAAGTGGCGGTCTCGGGTGGGCCCTGCCCGCGGCCGTTGGTCTGCAACTGGCCCACGCCGAGCGCCCCGTGGTCTGCGTGACCGGCGACGGCGCCAGCCAATACGGCATCCAGGCCCTCTGGACGGCGGCCCACGAGGAGGCGCCCGTCAAGTTCGTCATCCTGGACAACGGCGGCTACGCCATCCTGAAGAGCTACACCCAGGCCTTCTATCCTGGCAAAACCGCGCCCGGCCTCGATTTGCCGGGGCTCGATGTGGTGCGACTGGCCCAGGGGTATGGGGTGGCAGCCGAGCGGGTGGCCAGCCCGGCGGACGTTGGAGCCGCCCTAGATCGCCTGTTGGCGGCGCAAGGGCCTGCGCTGCTCGCCGTCGACGTCGACCGACGGGTGCCCAATCTCTTCTGAACCGGGGATTCCGAGATTTCGGGATTCCGAGACTCCGAAACTCCGGGACTTCGGAATCACCAGACCCCAAGCTCCGGCTTCTGCCGGACCGGCCGGACCCGCTGGGCTGGCCGGCCTCGCCGGCCCCGCCGGCCTCGCCGCGCCAGCCACGCCCAGCCACCCCACCAACCCGAGCCCCCCAGCGGTCGGCGCCTCTCTATTTAGCCCTTTGGCGCAACAGGCGTAATGGGAACGCGGCCAACTCGCCGGTTGTGCCGCAAACCTCCGTATGGCGCCTCTACGCCCACGACGGCTGCCTACGATGCAACGAAGCGGCCGGCGCCCTCCTGGATTTGCTACGGGGACTCAAGGCCACGATCCGAATCAAGGCCCTCGCCCGCGCCGGTTCCGGCCCCCACCAGCGGGACATCCCACGCCTGGAGAGCCCCAACGGAGACCTGGTCTGGCAGGGCGCCCTCGACGAGGCCGCCACGCGACGCGCCTGGCGGGAGGCCAGCCGCGGAGTGCGCCCGAGCCGGCCAGCGGGCCAGGCAGCCGCCGATCACGAAACCCGGTAGGATTCGGCCCCCGCAAGGCGCCAATCTAGTCGGAGGCCTAGGCTACATCCACGAGGATGTCTCCGGAGCGGGTCTCGGACATCACCTGTTCCGCGCTCTGGCTCCCCCAGGCGCCCACGGTGTATTCGACGGCGACCTCGTAGCGGAGGTTGAAGGCCCCCGCCCGCCGGGCCGTCAAGACCTGCTCCAGCGAAACCCACTCCTCATCCGGAATTCCCGGCCGATCGCGGAAGACCTCCTCAACCGGCTCTGGCTGCTGGCCGTCCAGACTGGCCTTCAAGGTGAACCGGAAAGTCTCCTGGCCCCGGCTGGCTTCAACCAGCTTGACGGGGAACTTGACCACAATCCGCTGGCCGACGGCGGCCTTGATTTGACTGGGCGCCTCAAGGGAGATCTGGATGTCACCCTGGACGTGCGATCGGGCTACGATGAGGTTGACGGCTTTGGCAGGCATGCGGGTTCGACGGGACCAGCCGTGCCGGTTGGATGAAGCTTGCCACGTTGGCACGTCCGTTCGCCGGAAGCGTCCGGCGCGATGCCCGCATGAGTCCGGCCGACGAGTTAGGCGCCTGCCCAGGGCAGGTTACGGTGATCCCCGGCCGCGCACCGTGATTTCCTTGATGTCGCTGGCCGCACCCTGCTCAATCATGGCCATGACGGCATGGGCCACGTCAGCCGGCGCCAGGGCATCCTTGAACTCGCCGGGCGGGCCCCAAGAGTCGAAGAAATGCGTGGCGGTGTAGCCGGGTGCCACGATTCCCACCTTGATTCCTTCCGACGCGACCTCCTGGCGTACGCACTCCGTGAACCCGCGCAGGCCAAACTTTGCGGCCGCGTATAGGCTCCAGCCGGCACGGCCGAAGTAAGCCAGGCCGGATGCGATCTGGACCACCTGCCCGCCCCCCCGGCGACGCAGCACCTTCACCGCCGACTGGGTCAGCATAAACGGCGCCCGCAGGTTGATGGCCATCTGGGCATCGAACTCTTCATCGGATACGTCCTGGATGGCGGCCACCCGGCCCGAGCCGGCGTTGTTGACCAAAATATCATACCCGTCAAACTGGGACACCGCCGTCATGACCACGGCATCGAGGCCTTCGTAACTGGCTAGGTCCGCTTCTAGGACCACCACCTTGGGGCTTCCCGCCTCACGGCACGCCGCGGCGACCGCCTCAAGCAGGTCCTTGGTTCGAGCCACCAGCAGGAGCCGCGCGCCCTTGGCCGCCAGCGCAAGTGCCACGGCTTCACCGATCCCCTTGCTGGCCCCGGTCACGACGGCGACCTTGTCCTTCACATCCATGGCTGGTCCAACACCTGCCGCGCCTTGGGCCTGCCGCCACGCACGTTGTGGAGCGGCGCCGCAAGCGAAGGCCTCGGCCCCTAAAGGAGTGGCTCGAAGTCGTCTAAGACAGGCACTTGCCGACCCTGGCCATGGTCCAACCACGTGAAGCCCGGAAGTCCCGGTGGTATGCTCAGGGGATTGTTGCAGTCGCTGCCGGCCGCCAACTCGGTGCCGTCCGCGACGAGGTCCCCGTCGGTGTCACGATCGTGGGGATCGCAGCCGAACGCGATCTCGTCGCCGTCGTTCACTCGGTCGCCATCCGTGTCCATGACTAGCGGGTCGGTTGCGTGCACCATGACTTCGTCGCCGTCGTCTAGGCCGTCGCCGTCCGTGTCGGCCTGGCAGGCATCGGTGCCGTGGGCGTTGACTTCGTCGCCATCGCCGAGGCCATCGCGGTCGGTATCCTCATTCAAGGCATCGCTGCACGTCTCAGTGACTTCGAAGTGGTCATCCAAGCCGTCGCCGTCGGTGTCCGCCAGACGCGGGTTGGTGCCGTAGGCGGTGACTTCGTCGCCGTCGCTTAGCCCGTCGGCGTCGGTGTCCGGATCCAGCGGCCGGGTCAAGTGCACCCAGACCTCTGCGCCATCGTCCAGCCCATCCCCGTCGGTGTCGGCCAGCGCAGGATCGGTGCCGTACCGCTCCACTTCGGCACCATCCGACAGGCCGTCGTCATCCGAATCACGGTCTCGGGGATCAGTGGCATGGGCATAGACTTCGGCGCCATCCTCCAGCCCGTCACCGTCGGTGTCCGGATCCAGGGGCCCCGTCCCATACACATGGACTTCGTCGCCGTCGCTGAGCCCGTCGGCATCCGTGTCGGGATTGTGAATGAGCGTGTCGTAGTAACCGAATTCGTCGCCGTCGCCAAGCCCGTCGCCATCCGTATCGTCATTCCACGGGTCTGCATCCAGTTCTATTTCAATATCATCGGGCAATCCATCCCCGTCTGAATCGGGATCGCAGGGGTTGGTCCCGTAGGTGTTGATTTCCTCGCCGTCCTCCAGAATGTCCCAGTCGGAATCGGCCATCAACGGATCGGTGCAAGAATCCATGGCCTCGAAGAAGTCGCCGAGCCCATCCCCGTCCGTATCCGCGCTGACCGGGTCCGTTCCATGAAGGTTGATTTCGTCCTCGTCTGTCAGGCCATCGTTGTCGTCATCAGGGTCACACAAGTCGAGCCCGCCGTCGGAATCCGTGTCCCGCGCGCCGATGCCGCCGGCGAGGGTGTGAATTTCTCCCGTGCCAAGCACGCCGTCGTAGAAGCGAACATCATCCATTGCCCCAATGAACCACTGCGCATCGTCGGCGCTATGGCGACCCAGGCGGAAACTGGCCCCATCGAGTTGCATCTCAGGGTACGGTGTTTCACCCACCAGGCAACCGTCGACCCACACCTGGATTGTGTCATCGTAATTGACAACTGCATGAGTCCATCGATCCAATTCGACCGCGTATCCGGTTTCAAAGGCACCATCATGGAATTGGGCGTCAAGCGTCCCGTCGCCGGTGCCATATCCAATGATCAACGAATGGCCCCCGCGGCCGGCATCGCTGTCCACAATCGAGCGTGCACCCGAAACGTCCGCGGCGGCGAACCACACGGAGAAACTCAATGGGCGCTGGTTCCCCGTGACAGGAAGCTCGATGTAGTCGCCGCCTGAAAACTGGTAGGCACCCGCCGGGTGTCCGTGCCGATCGGGGGCAGGGCTGGCGCCAAGAATTGTCCCATCATGCCCATTGCCACTGGCGTCGAAGGCGTCCCCATCGAGGGCATAATGGGCCACGAGTACAGCCGCGGCGGTGTCCGTGCCGGCGGATGAATCGGACTGCCCCGTAGCCAGCGCCTGGGAACTAAGCGCCAGGAAGACCCCCAGCACGATGAATTGTCGTCGGTTCATTTGCATGTGATCTCTCCTGGTGGCACCAGTTGACCCCCGATAGGTCCGGGGGTTTCACGGTTCTTGTGCACGGGCAACAGCGTGGTTGTCGCGCAAGCAACACGGGGTGTGTTCAGTGGGCCACGCCCAGGCGCCGGCCCGTACGTCGCCGAAAGAAGGCGCGGCCTGCGGGCAGTCGAAACCGCCTACCACCCAACCAATTATCGAATTGCGAATCAGTGTTTAAATTGATATGTCGGCCTGGCGGCGCTCGTCCGACGACCAGATCGGAGCACACCAGCGAGCGGATGGGGCCCACCCCGGGCATCCGCCCGGCGGGCTTAGGAAGACCCGCGCTCTGGCGAACCCGTGGAGCCGGCCACCCTCGCCTTCCTCATCATCGCCGGCTTCGTTGCGGCATTCATTGATTCCATCGTTGGAGGCGGCGGCATCATTAGTCTCCCTGCTCTTTTGGCAGCCGGCCTGCCGCCCCACGTCGCGCTAGGCACCAACAAACTGGCGGGCACCGGCGCCAGCAGCATGGCCACGCTCCAGTACGTCCGCCACGGACTCATCCGTCCCCGGGTGGCCGCCACACTGATTCCCTTCAGCCTTGCTGGAACCCTGCTGGGCGCTGCCACCGTCCTCCAGGTGGATGCGTCCTTCATTCGCGCCCTGGTGATCACGGTCATGGTCGCCATGACGGCGTGGGTTCTCGCCCGGCCCCGCTTCGGCGAGGTGGAGCGCACGCGGCGCCAGTCGGCCGCGGTCATCATCGGCGGTGCAGCGCTCGCCCTCGTCGTTGGGTTCTACGATGGGTTCCTGGGCCCCGGCACGGGCAGCTTCCTTCTCTTTGGCTTTGTCGCCATCAACGGCTATGCGTTCCTGGACGCCGCCGCCCACGGCCGGTTACTGAATTTTGCCAGCAACGCCGGGGCGCTGGTTTTCTTCATCGCCGCGGGCACGGTCGATTACAGCGTGGGGCTGCCCATGATGGCGTCCATGATGGTGGGCGGGACGGTTGGCTCCAGATTCGCCATCCGCCACGGCCACCGCTGGGTGCGCTGGCTTTTTGTCTTCGTCACGGCCGCGCTTCTAGCCCGACTGTTGATGGGATAGGGCCCTATTCGATCATGATCGAATACATGATGCCCTCGCCGCCGTCGACGTAGACGGTGACGTCGGTGGCGTCGGCCGGAACCGTGCCGGTGTTGCCGGTCTCGCCGCCAGGGGCCCAGACCAGGCAAATTGCAAAGCCAACCGGGGATTCGGTTCCGCCAATCACGTCAAGGGTGTACGTGCGGTTGGTGGCTTCCATGGGAACACTCTGCTTGTGGCCCGTGAGCGCGTTTTCGGGGCCGAGTTGGCAGTCAGCGACGCCCTGCACGGTGCCGTTGATGTAGACGGGGGTGGGGGCGGGCGGGGGCGGGGTGATGTTGGCGCCACCGGTGCTGCCGGTACCTGCGCCCGCATCCGTGGTGTCATCGGCGGAGGGGGTGTCGGCATTGTCGCCGGAGTCGTCGGAGCAACCGGAGAGGGCCAGGGCGACGGCCAAAAGGCCAGCCAGGATGGTGTGCTGAAGGGTGCGTGGGGAAGTCATCGATTCTTCTGGATACGTGATCCTATAAGTTTTTAATCGACGGTTCGGCCACATCACGACCCCTGGGTTGGCGGGGGGCAGGCGGCGGGCCCGTCTGCCGCAAGCGCACGGATTTGGCCAACGCCCAACCAGCCTTTGCCCCCCGACGGGGTTGGCTACAGTTGCTTGATGAGGCGCACGGCGTGGCGACCCGGACCGTAGAAGTCGGGCCGATGCCGCGCGACCCGGTACCCCTGGCGCTCGTACCAGGGCACCAGCCCCGGCTCGTCCGGGTCCGCCTCCAGGATCACCCGCTGGCAGCCGGCAGCCCGGGCAAGTGCTTCCGCGTGCGCCATGAGCTCGCGACCCAGGCCCGCGCCCCGGGCGTCGGGGTGCGTGGCGATGCCGTACACCCGCAGCGCGTGGGGATGGTGCCAGAGGACGAGCGACGCCAGCAGACCGTCCGGGCCATCCATCACCCACACCGTCTGCCGTGGGCTGGACAAACTGCGACGGAGACTGGCGCGGCTCGCCTGCCGCCAGGGCTGGAAGCACAGATCCTCGAAACGCTTCAGGGCGTCAAGATCGGAGGGTGTCGCGCGGCGGATGGTGGCGTCAGGCACGCGGGCCCCGGGTGGCGATCCGGTCGACGATTTCGCCCCACTTGGGCGAGTTGGTGGGGATTTCGCTGCCGTAGTCGATGTTGGGGTTGTCGTTCACCTCGATGACGACCACGGTTCCGTCCTCCAGGAGCTTCAGGTCGACTCCATACAGGCTGGTGCCGATGGTCCGCGTGGCCGCCGCCGCCGTGGCCAGCACCTCGGGTGGCAGGTCCCCGAGGGGAATCTGTTCGACCTTGGCCCACTCCTTGCGCTGGGCCCCCTCGGGCCGATCGTGGATGCGCCAGGCGCCCTTGGGGATGTGGTACCGGGCGGCGTAGAGGGGCTCGCCGCACAGGAAGCCGACGCGCCAGTCGTACGTCGACTTGCAGAAACGCTGCAGCAGCACGACATCGCTGCGGGTGCCAAAGCGCCGCACGAGTCGTCGCAGCTCGGCGGCGTCGTGGGCCTTCTCGACGGCGCTGCTGAAGGCGCCGGAGGGGGCCTTGCAGACGATGGGCGTGCCGAGCTCCTCGAAGAGCGCTTCGGCGTCGAGTTCCTGCCGGCCCGCCCGGGTGAGCAGGACGGTCTGGGGGGTGGCCACGCCGGCGCGTTCCAGGAGGCCCTGGACATGGGCCTTGTTCATGCAGGTGAGCAGACTGTTGGGGTCATCGACGACCCGGTGGCCCAGTTCCCATGCGTACCGGCTGACCGAGAAGGGCAGCCCCAGAACGCTGGTGTCCAGACGCAGGTAGGTGGCGTCGAACTCGGGCAGCCGCTCCCAATCCGCGACATCGAGGATTTCGGCGCGGTGGCCGTGGTCGGGGGCCTGGCGCACGTAGGCTTCCATGGCCCGGAATTCGGAGGAGCGTCCACGGCTGGACGCGTCGCTCACGATGGCGACATTGGCCGTTGGCTCACCTCCTCGAAAAGTCGGAGGTCGCGTTCACTCAGTTCGTGCAGCGGCAGCGGGTCGAAGCCCAGAAACAGGGGCCGCGTGGCCTCGGGGTCCTCGTCGGTGGGTGCGGGCGCGTCGACGAACCAAACCAGGGCGAGGGGGATACCGAAGGTCTGCCACACATTCCAGGCAAGGTGGTATTCCTCGTGGGTGGTCACACCCATCACCAGCTTGAGCGATCGCAGGGGGCCCGGCAGCGATACCGCGAGCACCGGCCGGGTGCCGTTCTGGGTGGCGCTGCGCCACTGGGTTTCGGCCGACCGGGGCTTGTTGACCTGGTAGCACGTGTCGGTGAGGCCGGCCACGGGGACGAGCAGGCAGGGGGGTTCGATGTCGCTGGCGCGGCGGGCCAGGCGCCAGTCAACCGTGGGAATGCCGGCGGCGCGGGCGACGAGCAGGCAGGCGGCGGCGTTCTGGGCCGTGATCGCTTGCAGGGGGGTGGGCCGGCTGGGCACGTCGTTGAGCTCGGCATCCACCTGCGCCCAATACCCGCCGCGCAGGAAGCGGTAGTCGCCGCACAGGTTGATGAAGGGAGGGCGCACAGACGGTGCGCCGGGCTCCTGGCGGGGCAGGCGGCCAGGCGGTTTCACCGGCGGCACCGCCGCGACGGTGGGGCTTCGTGCGACTGGAGGGGGTTCGGTGGCCACGA
>JBFIJP010000165.1:0-8657 GCA_041600695.1 Thermoplasmatota archaeon
ACCTGATCCGGCGAGAGGGCGCCGTTGGCCGCCTGTAGCAGCCCTGCCACGGCGGCGACGTGGGGCGCCGCCATGCTGGTCCCGGAGCGGTCGAGGTAGAGCTCTTGGCTGAGCCCGCCGCCTCCGAGGGCGCCCTGGATTCCGCCAACGATATCGGCCTGGCCCACCGGATTGGCAGCCCGTATGAACAGGCCCGGCGCCGTGACGTCGGGGTGATCATAGGCGGCAACCCCTGGGCCAGCCGGCCGGCCCACGGAACTGAAGCCCGTGCGGCTTCCAGCCAGGTCTCCCGCTGCCACGCACAGCGCCCACGGCACCAGGCAGTGGCGATTCAGCGTCCCCGGCCCGTCTTCGCCGGAATTGCCGGCCGAAAAGATGACGACGACGCCTCGCAGATACAAGCGGAGGGTCGCCTGGTTGATGGGGTGGTCGGCGCTGAGATCCCCTGCCTGGCCCCATGAATTGGTGATCACGCGCACATCATAGCGCTCCAGGTTGTTGATGGCCCAGTCGAACGCCTCCAGGGCTGCCACCGTGTCGACCCGGGGGTCGTCGTCGGGGCCCGCCGGAGTGCTTGCCTGGTAGCTGGCCACGCGGCCGTTGGCGTAGGCCCCGATGTATTTGCCTGCGTTGCTGTCCAGACGCCCGCCCCCGGCACCGGTTCCGGCAACGATGCTGGCCACATGGGTTCCGTGGCCGGCTGCATCGACCACAATTCCCTGGTCGAGCGTGCCCACGACGAGGCCGCCCCGACGCAGGGCGAGCACGTTGGCCGCTAGGTTGCCATCCTGGAAGTCGGGATGAAGCGAATCGACGCCCGTGTCCACCACAACCACGGTGGGTCCGCTGCGCTGGTTGCCAGTCACCTGGCGAACGCGGTCCGCCTCAATGTACGGGACCGACTTGTCCAGGTGCATTTCGTAATACTCGTTGGGCCAGACGGAGCCCCCAAACGCCGCCGTCAGTGCGCTGGCCAGAGGGGCCGGCGCCTCGAAGGCAACCATCTCAAGGTTTGGGTAGCGGTGCAGAGGTGATGCCCACGCTTCTAGGAAGGCGACGCCGGGCTCCAGCAGGGGTCCACCGGTCCAGATCCAGGTCGACCAGCCCGCCGCCAGGGCCCCCTCGGGCCGCGGCGGCGGCCCGGCTTCGACGCCCGGCAGGGGCGCAGGGGACGACCCGGCCGACGCGGAGGCGGGCCCGGTAGCGCCCATCAGAACAAGATCGCCCAGGCCGACAGGGGAACCGCCGCGCGGCGCCCGGAGGGTCAAGACCAACGCATCTGCAGGCGTCAGCGAGGCCGTGGAATCGGCATCAAGGAATTGCAGGAAACGTGGCCCGAAGTCCGGCCGGGCGGCACCTGCGAAGGCGACGAGGTCACTGTGACCGCCGAGGACGAGCGTTCCAGCAGCTCCCGCTGGGGACGCGGTCAGACGCACGTCGCCAAAGCTCAGCGTACCGCTTCCGTCGGCGTCCGCCCATACGGGTTCGCCGGGATCGTAGGCGCCGTCGCCATTGCTGTCGTGGGCCAGCGCGCCGAAGGGCGTGCAGGATGCGTACGCTCCCAGGCGTTCCGCGACATCGGCATCGCTCATCAGCGTAAAGGCACCCTTGCCAAGGGCCGACGTGATGCGAACGTCGTTGGTGGCAGGAACCCCGGTCAAGGCGATGTAGACCGGATCATCGAGCAGGTTGGACGGATCGCCGAAGGCATGCCTACAGATGCTCGCTGGCCCAAAGTCGACCAGAACCGGGACGAAATCGCCTGACCCGACGGAGGTCTGCCCCCCGAACGCCAGCCCGGAGGAGGACAGGGCCAGAAGGAGCAGAATCGGCGTTACCACCCAGGGTTCGTGGGCCACATGTTGGCAAACGCTGGCTGGGTCCGTTATGCTTTGCCGTCCGGGTCGGTCCACATCCGCCGCAGTTCGCCTGCCGGCGCAGTGGTCCGCACGCCCTGCGGCTCCAGGTGGCTACGGGTTGCAGCGTGGCCTGCGGCCACCAGGCGGGCAATCAGTTCCCGGCGGCGCGGCTGGGGTGCGCCCCAGCGCGCCTGCATGTCCCCCATCTCCCACCAGAACGGCGGGGCGTCCGCTTCTTCAGCCAGAAGCTCCAGGAGGCGAGGAGTCGCAACCGGCTTGGCCAGAGCCCGGCCCTCTGCCCCCTCTTGCATCCGAGTGGCTAGGCCGGCGTCGTGCAGCGGCCCCAGCCACAAGGGGCCTCCGATGGCTGGGCCCTGCGGCAGCTCGGCCAGGTACCGCGTGTGCGCGGCCGCGCCGTCCTCGTCCTGCCAGACGTACCCCACCTGCTTCCAGGCGCGGTCGCCGGCGCCGCGGCCGTCCTCCAACCGCGCCACGACTCGCATCCAGTGGTCGTGGGCGACGCACAACACCGGCTCGGCCGCCCGATCCGCCCGCCCAGCAGCACGAACCACCGCCCCGGCAAGAATTCGTAGGCCAACCTCCCGCCGCCAAGGCACGTTGAACAGGGGATCGGCGGCGTAGCGGCGGCGGCACACACGGGGGTACGTGCCCGCCAGAGCCGCCGTATCGGTGGCAGTCACGCAGACGAGGCCACCGTGCCGGGTCGCCCGCACGGCGGCGTCGAGAAACGGCATGGGGCTGCCAAACGGATCCACGTCGACCACATCGTACCGACGCGCGGCCAGAAACGCGTGGGCCTCGCGGTTGCTGGCCAACAGCTTCTCCGCCGGCACGCGGTTCGCGGCCCGGCCCCGCTCGATGGCCGCCACGGCGAACGGGTTGGCGTCGTTGGCGTGAACCCGCACCTCGGCCGTCACTTCGTGGGCCACGCGCAGGCAACGGGCTCCCGTCCCAGCCAACGCATCCGCGAAGTCCACTTCCCGACCCCGCCTGGCCGCGTAATCAGCCAGCAGGAGCACCGACAGGTCCCGATTCAGCCCCATCGCGGGATTGTAGAACGCTTCGTCGGTTTTCTTGGAGCCCGGGCCGACCTGGGGGTTGCCCTCGGGCGCGAAGAGCTTGGTGGAGCCTTCGAGGATGGGGTCGGGCACGCTTGGCGCGAGTTCAGAGGGGGTTATGGGGGTGGCGACGCGTGGATTTGGTTTGACGGGTGCGACAAGGCTGGCGCCGGGGCCGCCGCGCTCAACCCGTTGGCCGTCACCCGGCCATGCTCGGGGGGCGGCTCCGCCGCCCCGACTGGCCCGTGGCCTTACGGCTCAACGCGGAACATAGCAGCAAGGGATTCTGATCGGGTTGCTCATCACGGCGCTGCTGGCACTCATTGGTGGCGTCAGCGCGACCCGCTTCTTTTTACGAGCCCGCCCGGGCAGGCGGTCTCCAGGTGCCGATCCCATTCCATTCCAGTGCATCCCCTCCCCCACCCCCTCAAAACTGAAAAGTACACGTACGTGCACATACTCTTGTATGGCCGTCCGAACGATCACCATCACGGACGACGCTTACCAGCGGCTGGCGCACCACAAGCTGCCTGGCGAGAGCTTCAGCAAGCTCATCCGGCGCCTGGTGCCAGAGGTGACATGGCGCGACCTGGCCGGAACCCTGTCCGAAGCCGCCGCGGACCGGCTGGCTGACGCCGTGCGCGAGGGTCGCGAACAGGCGGATCGCGAACTCGCCGGCCGGACCGGCCTGGGCGCCCCATGATCGGCGACACCGACTTCTTCATCGACTTGATGAAGACCGCCAGCGAGACGCACGACCGGGCGCGCGCGAAGGCCGAGGAAATCGACCCGAGCGGTATCCAGCTTCGGATGACGGCGATCACCCGCTTCGAACTGGCCCGCGGGGCCGGGCTTTTCCACGACCCGGACGCAGAGTGGACGCGCATCGGGCGCATCCTCGCGTCGTTTCCGACCCTGCCCTTCGACGGTGAGGCGGCCGACCTGGCTGGCCAGATCCATGCCCGGCTTCAGCGGGCGGGAACGCCGATTGGCATGATGGACGCCCTCATCGCCGCCACTGCCATGCGGCACGCCGCGCCGCTGGTGACCCGGAATGCGAAGGATTTCGAGCGGGTCGAAGGGCTCGCGGTCGAGACCTATTGACCTGCGACCGCCCGGCGACCCGTTGAACTGCTTCGGCCAGGACGACAAGGCTGGCGCCGGGGCCTCCGCGGTGAAGCAGGTGTTCATCACCGGGCCATTCTCGCGGGGCGGCTCCGCCGCCCCGGCCACACCGCAACTGAAGGGCTCAGCGTTGAACACCAAGGCCACGGCGTCGGCGGCCAATCCGTGTTAGACGAGCGGAGGTCGAAGCACACGCTCGAACCTGAACAACGGCGTCAGTAGTACGTCGTGTTGAGGTGGTCCTTCATCAGCTTCTCAATCTTGTAGGGAAGCAGGTTCTTGTTGACCGCGGTCACTTCGAGTATCCGGACGTCGTCCCGGCGCCGCAGATCCTGCAAGAGCGGGTTGCGGCTCTTCTTGTGCAGCGTCATGATCACTGGCTTGGGGCAATCCAGGGCCTGCTTGACGACCTCGTTGAACTTCTCGGAGTGCATCTCCATCTTGCCGACCTCGTCGATGATGATGATGTCCACCTCCTCGTCCAGGATGGCGTCGCGAACCGCTTTCACGCCGATGCGCTCCAACGGATCGATGTCCACGAAGTAGACGCCGTCGTCGGTCTCCGTCTTGAAGCGGGTGTTGAACTCCTTGCTGGAGAACACTTCCTTGTCGCCTGTCTGCCAGTCCTCGACGTAGAACCCGACGCGGACGTCACCCGGCGGGGGCCGATAGGCTCTCGTGATCATACCGCCGATCACGAAATCGTCCCGTTCCAGCTTGCGGCAAATCGCCGCCAGAGTGGCGGTCTTCCCTACATTCGGCAGCCCTGTGATGCCGATCTTGGGCATGGTTTCGATCATCCCATTCGCTCCCGTAACGGGGCGGGGTACTTGGTGTGTTTACTAAAGCGGAGCGAAAGAGTCCACTAGGCACGGGCCACGATTGGGGCCGATTTCTGACCCCCATGTTTGTGGTTTGGGCATCCGTCTGGCGCATGGGCGCGGCTGGTCAAAACCGGCTCGCTGGCGGGTGTGTCCAGAAGAGGGATGGCGGCCTCCAGGCGCTCCGTTGGCCAATACAGCCGGCTGCGCGATTGCGGCAGGCTGCGAACCAAGCCATTCTCCTCTAGGCGGCGCAGGTACTTCGACGCAACCGGGTTGCTAACACCCACGGCATCGCACAGGTCCTTTTGACGCAGACCTGGGCGAAGCGCGACGGCAAGGGCCAGGTGGCGTGCATTTTCGGCCGCCAGCGCGGCAAGGTCATTGCGCTGCGCCCGGCTGATGGTGTTTCGCACGAAGAAGCGGCGGTGGTTTCCTTCCCGCTGGGAGACCAGGTGCTCCTCGGCCTCCAGGCGCCGAAGGTGGTGAACGACGGTGCCCCAGGCGACATCAACGGCGCCCCGGATTTCCTGAATGGTTGCCCCCGGATTGGCCTCCACGTATTCTTGCACGGCGGCGCGCACCGGGTGCTCCAGCACCTTGTCCCCCTGGATGCGGGAGAAAAGGCCGACCCCCATGGGAACCAGCGCGGCAACCTTGGCCAGGCGGCGCAGGATCGTGTGGCGGCCGATGGCGGCCCAGGCTGCTGCCAGCAGGGCGGACGCGGACAAGCCGGCCTGCACCGCAGGCTCCTGTAGCGGTTCATCGACGATGCGGCGCCATGTCGAGTCATCGGGTGCCTCGGCTGGCCCGGGGCCGCGGCCGGGGATGTTTGTGGCGGAACGCTTGGACATGGCAGAGTCGGGCGCAGGGGAAACCGGGCCGTCGGCGGCCTCGGCCGCGCAGCCGATGACGCATGTGTCAAGGGCAACGCTGGCCCTCAGGTCTTGCCCCAGGGCCGCCTCGATGAGCGTTGCGGAACCAACGTCGGCCGAGAGGCTCGCCAGATCGCCTCCTGCGCTGCCGACACCGGCGGTAGCGGACGCCAGGGGCGCGCCGCCAAGCGTGGCAGAGGCATCGATGGCGATGCCGTCGCCACCGTCGCTCGCATTCACGCTCAGGTCAGCCTGAAGAGCCGTAAGCGTGGAGCCCCCCAGTCCCCCCAGTCCCAGGTCTGCCGATGCCTCGATGGAAGCATCGGTGCCCGCGTCGACCGACAGCTCGGCGCTCAGGGCCGGGGCCGAGTCGGCTCCAGCATCGGTTGCGACATCCAGGCTCGTCTGGCCAGCCTCAGCATCCAGATCAAGGCCACCTTCCCCCAGATCCACTCCCATATTCAGGGCCAAATCCTCCCCGACGTCGACGCCAAGGTCCACCCCCAAGTCCGCGCCCAAGTCCACGCCCGTGGATGACTCTGCGCCACCATCACCGAGATCCAGCACGTTGCCTAGTGAAAGGGCGGATGCCGGGGGCGCGGCCACGGCCGCCAAGGCGGCGAGGGCCACGATCAGGCGTGACACCGACCGCACTTCGGCCGAATTGCCGGTTAAGCGTATCGTGGAAGGGCCGGGGGACAAGCGGCGTACGGGCAGCCCCGAGCCCACGTATCACATCGGTATCGTGTTTGCTTATGTCTGACCCCGTGCCGATGGAGAGTTGGTGTCTGCATGATTCGCAAGACCTGCCCCGAACGCCTGAACCTGAACCGCACCCGCCGCCTGGCCATGGTTGCCTTTGCCGCGCTGCTACTGCCCGCAGCAGCCGCCACGGCACTACTACCCGACCTCGGAGACCCCCTCGGAGGCGTCTCCACCTCCAACCATGTCGCGACCCCCGCCGGCAGCATCGGCGCTTCTGCATCCGGCGGCCAACTCTGCACGGACGCCAACCTGGCCCCCGGCGGGCTGACCAACGCAGCGGGGGCAGTCACTGGCGTCGCAGGCATCGGGGCCATTGGTGGAGTTGCCGGCACGGTCACCGGGGCCACCGGCGCCTTGCCCCTGGTCGGCGGCCTCGGTGGAACGGCCACGGGCGCCACGCAGCAACTGGGCCAGGTCTCCATCGCGAGCCACACCTGCATCGAAGCCCCAGTACCCAGCGTCCCCGAACTCGCGGCAACCGGGGATGACGCAGGAACGGGCTCCGGCCGCGGAGCCCTCTCCTCTGCCGTCCACAACGGCGCCGACGCCATCGGATCAGCCATCAAATCCCTGTGGGACGGCGTGGCGGGTCTGTTCTAGGGTTGAACCAGCCCGCGGCAGCCGACACCCGATCGGTCCGGGGGACACCCCATTCCCCCGTCCCCCGGACCTCCCCCAAGGCAGGCCGCTTCGCGGTCAAGCCCTCGGCGCGGCTGCCCCGCGTGCCCGCCAGCACACGGTGTCCTGCAGCCCCAGGGACCCGCCCCCCGCAACACGTCTGCCAACGTGTTGACCCATACAGGCAACTCACCGGCTAACCGGCCAACCCAGCCAACGCCATGCGCAGCGACGCCTCACCGAGCATGAGGTCACGTCGACCCACGCCCAACTGCAAAAGCACCGCGTCCAGCAACCGCGCACCCGCGCCATCGAATTCTTCCTCATCCATGGCAAGAAGTCAGCAACCGAAGGGGGTTGTTAGCCTTCACGGGAAAAAAGGGGGCCTGATCCCGCAAAAAAGACGGCAGATGAACCAGATGGCCGCGGCCCATTACAAAAACTGCTTTCGGCGGCAAGTGCATGGCGGGGCGATGCCCCGCCTTGCCCCGTCGGAACCGGCGGCCCCCATGATCCCCTACCAACCCGAGCATGTGCCCGCCGCCGAAGGGCTGCTGCGGGTGCGACCCTTTCGCCAACTGCTCGACGGCAGACGCTCCGTGCGCCATTTTGACCCCGATGCAGACGTGCCGGCGGAGGTGATTGAGGAGATCCTTCGCGCCGCTGGCTCCGCCCCGTCGGGCGCCAACAAGCAGCCGTGGACGTTCGTGGCGGTGCACTCACCGGAGTTGAAGGCCCAAATCCGCACGGCAGCCGAGGAACAGGAGCGCCGCTTCCACGAAGAGACGGCACCGAAACAATGGCTGGATGACATCGCACCCATGCGCGTCACCTGGACCAAGCCCCACCTGACGGAGGCGCCCTGGATCATCGTCGTGTTCGCCCAAGACTATGGCTTGGCAACGGACGGAACCAAGTCGACCCACTACTATGTCACCGAATCGGTAGGCATTGCGGTGGGGATGCTTCTGGCCGCCGCCCGCCGCGCGGGACTGGCGACCCTTACCCACACGCCGAGCCCCATGGGCTTCATGCAAGAGCTTCTGGGGCGCCCGGCCAACGAGCGCACCTACCTGCTCATTCCAGTCGGGTACCCTGCCGCCAACTGCGAGGTTCCTGCGCTCCGGCGCAAGGATCTTGAAGAGTTCGTCGTGTGGCGGTAGACCCCGCCTCCGGCTCACGCGCCCGCAAGGTGACGCTAAGCGCCAACACCGATCCGGCGCGCACCGCGCGCCTCACTTCCCGATGCCTACGGCGTCGCAACCACGCCAGCCCCCACGGGCAGGCGGTGCCCACAAGCCCGGCGCCGCGGGCGCCAAGCTCGTGGTCCGGCGCGCACCGCGCGCCTCACTTCCCGACGCCTACGGCGTCGCAAAGTGGACGAGGGGGGATTTGAACCCCCGGCCTCTGCCTTGCGAAGGCAGCGATCTTCCAACTGATCTACTCGCCCAGATGGGATGGATGCGGATGCGTGTTCGAACGAGGAGCCCAGATCGAGGATCCTGCGGGGGACCT
>JBFIJP010000166.1:0-8572 GCA_041600695.1 Thermoplasmatota archaeon
CGTAAGGCCGGCGAACTGGTCCTGCACGGCGTCAGTGTCGGAGCTTCGTTCAATGTGCGTTTCCCGTGGTGTCTCGTCGGTCAAAGTCGGTTGCCCGCCGTCGTTTGGGGCCTGATTACTGTCGATGCAGCCGGCAACGAGGAACAGAAGCAGAAACCCGTGGAATTTCATGGCGAAAAATCTCCGTCAGGCGCTTTGCCCGAGCGGCCTCCGGCCTGCGGGCGCGCCCGGGCCGTGGAGACCATCGTCGGCCAGTAGGGCCGATGTTGCCGGACTAAGGCTGTAGCACTTGAAGCGGCCCCGCGGCGTCATGGTCACCAGATTTTCAGCTTCCAATCGCCGGAGACGATGCTGCGTCGTGCTACGGCTCCAGCCCCACTGCGTCGACGCCTCCATGATGCCCCGCTGATGGACGCCGGGATTGTCGGCTAACCACTCACACAGGGCACGCAGGTCCGGCTCACGCAGAAGCGTCACGACCTGCCAGGAGTCGTCGAATTGGCCGTGGTTGTCGAAATGTCGCAGCGTCTCCTTGTGCGGCCGGATGGAAATGACGTTGGCCTGCGCCAGCACCTGCAGGTGATGTCGGGCCGTCCCCGTGGGAATGCCAGTTCGTCGCACCAGTTCACGGAACGTGGCGCCGGGGTGGGCCTGCACGGCCTCATAGAGCGAGCGGCGGTTGGGATGCTTTAGCGGGTTGGAGCGCCGTGTCAGCAGGGCAGCACCAAGTTTCAGCATGCCGAGCAGCACGGCTATGGCGCCCGTGACGGCCACCGCATCCACAAGCGCGAACGAAACCACGGGGGCTTCGTCAAGGCGTGCTGAGGCGATTTCGCCGGACAACTGCGCGGACAGTCGCCCCCCTGGAGCGGGCTGGACCTTCGAGAGGAGGATCGTCCCCTGTAGGGCGGCGGTGCCGTCCCCATCCATCCAGCAATGATGCTCGCAGTTGGTGGGTGCCGCCTGGGCCAACCGGGCCGTGCCCGTGAAACCCACATCAAGGCTAGGCCCCCCGACGGCGAGCCACGCCGCCGGAAACACCATGTCAAGGGTTGCATTAACTCCGGCGTATTCGGCGTATTGATAGCGGTCGATCCACGCGGACCCAGGCAGCGCCGAGGGCGTGCCCATGCGCTCGAAACCGCCGCCGTGGATGCACTGCGCGATATCACAAACAACCGTCATGTTATGCAGTCCGAGGGAGGAGACCCCGACCGCTCTCACTTGGACCCATGTCACGATGTTCCCAGAGCCCACAAGATAGGCTGATGGCATGTGAATGCAGGCGGTGCCGGAGAATTGGCGTGAGAGCCCGCCCGCTGCATCGTCGCCCGCCAGGGCGGTCATGCAAGGCAATTCATGCGCGGCAAGCAGCGATGTCCCGGTGCCAGTCGCGATGTCTGCGTGTCGGGCCTCAAACCAGAGGCTGGCCGTGCCCTGGGTTGCTTGCAGGGATACATTCTGTGGCGCCGCCTCGGGTGCGTCCTCGTCCGGCTCGAAGGTGTACAGAGTCGGAACAGGAGCCCAGCCGGCTTCCCCATGAAAGACCAAGTCGCGCTTCACGGATCCGCTCCCGTTTCCATCCAGGGCGAGGTGGCCCTCAACGGTAGATCCGGCGGGAATCATGACGCCGAACCAGGTTCCATTTGCTGCGAGTTGTTCATGTTGCAAGCGTGCCGGTTCTGCAAAAGAAATCGTATCCGTCGCCGCGTCCGCAGGAGCCACCAAGGCTGATGCCACCGCCAAGGCGGCGGCCAAGGGCCAGCAACGGGCGGCTTTCACTGGGAGCACTCCTCCAAGGTCATCCACTTGAATTCGCCCACAAACGATATTCCAGTGTAGAATCCTGTGGCCAGGGGTGCTTCCGTTAGTCCTTCCTGTGCCAGGATTGTGGGTGCATGGAACGATCCCTGCGCTAGCGGCGTCGAAGGTCTGTGGGAATCCGCCTGAAACTCCAGCGTCCAAGATTGAATGCCGCCTTCGTGGGCCCAAAAGAATTGGTCGACTTCAGGTCCGGCGTAGGCAGTCTGTTGGCCGAATGCATAGGTCATGGTCAGGATGGGTTGGGTTCCGTCGGGGGTCGTCATGTGGAGGGATTCGGTGACAGCTTCGCCGACTTCGGTGGCATCGCGTTGGAAGGCGACCTCCATCACCTCCAGCCCCCAGTTTTCCCGAACGTGGGTTGCGAAGTCTGCGTTCTCGGCGTACATGCGAAACGGAACCAACTGAAAGGCACGATCTCCCGCGGTACAGTCATTGTACGGGACCTTGTTGTGGGCCTCCATGAGGAAACGAACCGGGCCGCGCTCCAAACCCGTTCCATTCAAGCGGTGGCATTCATAATACAGATGCGTAGTTACCGACGTGTAATGAAACGCGGGTGGCCCCCAGCCCGCCGGGGGATCGCCAGGCGCTGTGTTCAGGGGCCAGAAGAAAGTACCACCTCGTGAAACGCAATCATCCAGGCTCATGGGGCCGTTGATGCCGGGCTGGCGTGTCACGGAGCCTTCGCCAGTGATCGAATCCGCACCATTTTCCGCCCCGGCCCCAGAGGGTTCTGGCTCGGGGTTCCCGCTAGCCTCGGGCCCGGCACAGCCGCTAAGGAACAGGCCTACCACAAGGACGACATCAACTCGCATCAGAGGGGCCCCGGTGGCATTTGGTTGGCGCCGCAGTCTCCATTCGCAGAAATCCAGATTCCAATCTTGTAGGGCTTGTCTTGGGTGCCATAAGCGCCCGTCGATGTGACGAAGCCGAAATCGCCGTCACGTGGATCCGAATCAGACCACTCGCCCACATCGGACTCCGCGGCCCCCAACGCGACCGGTAGGCAGCAGTTCAGACTAAGGGGGCAGGATGATCCGCCGAGGAGGCCGTCGATGACCCCTAACGCTTCCTCAACGAGGGCCGCTCCGGCATCATAGGTTTGATGGGCCAAGCCGATGGTGGTTTCGTACACCGCCCTCGCGTCGTCTTGTGTCTGGTGGTAGGCGTCTTCGCCTGTCCCGTAGGCCCACTCGGCTTGCTGCATGCCTTCATTGTAGGCATCACGCGCCATGTCTCGCACTTCATCCATAGGTGTCGCCTCAACGGCGGGCGGTCCGCCCGCAACCAACAAGGCAGCAAACAGCATCATGGGCCATCGCACCATGGCCCCAGCTAACGAAGCACCCAATAAGAATGCAGTCGAACGGTTACCATTCATCGGATGGGTTACACTGCGGTATATTTATCTAATTGATCGCCCGCGATGCTAAACCCCTAGCCAATTCACCAGTTCAGCCAGGCTTGCGACCTCATGATCCGGCCGCGCCGTCGAGTCGGGCGTTGCCCCGCATCCGGCCTTTCCCTTGCGGCGGTTGACCCACACCGTCGTCAGGCCCATGGCGGAGGCGGGCGCGATGTCGTGGTGCAGGCTCTGGGCGACGTGCAAGACACGGTCGCGGGGGACCCCGATCCTGTCTAGGGCGACCTCGAAATTGCGCGGGTTGGGCTTGTAGGACCCGACCTGCTGCGCGGTCACGACCCAGTCAAAGTCCACGCCGAGGGCCGCCTGGGTGCCGGCGAAGAGGTCGTCATCGACGTTCGAGATGACAGCCAGCTTATAGCGCCGGGCCAGGCGGCGCAAGGCGTCCACGGTGTCGGGAAACGGCGGCCAACCCGGCAGGCTGTCTTCGAGGGCGCGGAGTTCGCCGTCCGTGGGCTCGAAGCCGTGATCCTTGGCGAGGGAGGCCATGACCCTCCGGAGGACTTCGCGGTAGGGGACGAACGGGCCCTGCTCGGCTTCCGGTTCCCGCTTGGCGTAGTGGGCGAGGATCGCTTCACGCGTCGGTTTGAGGCCGTGGGCTTCGAGGATGGGCTTGATGGCTGCGACGATGCCTGACTCCCAGTCGATGAGGGTGCCGTAACAGTCGAAGGTGAGGGCGTCGAAGGCATGGGCGTTGAGCACGGCCGGCCATGGCGATGGGGGGCTTCAGGTTGAGCTTCACCTGGTGGGGGAGGGTGCGGGTGAGGGGGGTCTTAGGGTTGCGAGCAGTCGGCCGACTAGGGCCCGCATGTGGGCCCGCCGCTCACGAAACGGGTGGATTGAGCGCAGCGAGCAGTGGGGTGGAGTGACCCGTGAGCCGGCAAGCAGCGATTCAGGAAGTGCTTCAAGTTGTTGTTGGCGGAAACCCACCGGGCCTTCAAGAATTCGTGCTGCCGCACAATGTCTCGCAACGTCCGGAGTTCTGGGGTTCCAACGTAGACCCTTTCCAGCTCCCTGGCTTGGTGTTTTCTTGCCAGTCGGGTTGCGTCATCGTCGTCGGATTTCTTCCCGACGGGGCCTTTCTTGGGCGGAATCACGGCCACGGCACGGACGCCCAATTCACGAAAAAAATCGATCATCCATTCGTCCGCGCTGCAGACTTCGAGCACGAAATCGTGATCCTGGTATTTTCGTGCCAGTCTCGTCAAAGCTGGCCTCGTGCTCGGAATTCTTCTGGGTCCGGCCAGGTTTTCTTTCCAATGCCGGACCACGTAGGTGCAACTCGCCTTATGCGCGTCAATCGCAACGACTGGATTCATATTTTCACCTGCCGGACGACCGGCGAGGCGAGTCAATGCGTGTCGGTTGATCGGCCTAAGGACACGTTGCGATTGCAGCACCGGGACAGCGTCCAGGGCAGACGTACATACCACTTGTTAGGTGTCGGCGGCCGCCTACACAAACAGGCGGGCGGCATCCAGTGCGGTGGCGTTCAGCAAGCGTACATCATTGGAATGTCCGAGGACTTCGGCAGAACGCGTAAACGTCGAGGTTGAGCAAACCCATCCCTCCTTAGCTCCATAATGGGCCTTCGCCGCGACGATTTCTTGGATTGCACTGTTTCCAACGGGCTTGGCATATGCCTTCGCTTGCACTACGATTCGGCGGCCAGGTTTATCCAAAACTAGGTCCGCCCCGTGGTCATTGCTGGCCGGCGTTGTAGACACGCGCCAACCTTGGGCCTCAAACAGCAACTGCAACCAGTGTTCGAATGCGATGCCGTCCCCAACCAAGGTTCCGCAGGGTTGCTTCAGGGGATGAATATCCTTCCCCTCCAGTCGAGTGGACCGGTTTTCCATGGATCTGGCCTCCAATTCCCGATGAAGCGCATCGACCAACTCGTCCCAATCGGCCTCGGGCCATCGCTTCGCGACCCCGTGCTGGCCCACCCGGTGCATCGAGTCGCTAAGGTACCCATCAAAGGCGACCAGATTCACCAAGAACTCAAGAGGATTGGGCGCCACGGATAGGGCGCCATAATTCTCGGCGACTGCGTCGATACCAGCACGGTCTGCCGCGCTGGCTTCCGCGACGAGATTCTGCTCCTCCAGTTTGATGAGCGCGAAGATCTCGTCCCGGCTGGCTCTCACACCTCGTTGGGCGAGAACGCCGTACAACCCATCTAGGCCGAGGCCATCTGCGTCGTTTGTCCAGTCCTCCATGAATGCATGGAACAGATCGATGCATCCGTGAATCCTCAGTTCACGCCGGACACGTTCCGCGTCCACTGGCGTGGATGATTCCGACGATTCTGGCCTGGCCTCAGCCATGCTTCGTACGTCCTCGCTACGAGCGGCCATGAGGTACTTCAAGTCTGACGCAGGCCCGGCGAAGCCTTGGGCTGTGAGGGCTGCGTGGAGCCATTCCAATGCGCCTGACTCGGATGGAGATTCGGTTCGCCGACGTTGCAAGTACGAGCCGGCGAGGGCTTCCAGCCCGCAGCGTTTGGCTTGGTCCCACAGCAATTCATATTTGGGATGTAGGGCCACGCGGTTGCAATTGCAGGGCCAGCCATCAACGTTGGCCCCGCGTCGTCAAGCCCGGCACGCGCGGAGCGCCTAGCCGACACCTAACTCGTCATTGAGCAGCTCTCCACGTGGGATGTGCCGGAAGTGACACGTTTTCCCTAGTGCCGCGGTAACCTCGGCCCCCGACACCGGTCGGCCGGATCGGTGGAGGCGTCGCATGCAGTGCTCCCCCCCGACCTACCTTTCTGGAGCGCCGCAGTCCCCTGCGCCTCTCCCGCCCCCGCCCCCGTACCTTCACCCACCCCCGCCCAAACCCTGAAACACAAGGCGAGAGTGGACCGAAACAACCCGGCAGCACTGCTGCCGTCCTTCTGCCATGGCTGACTCCATCATCGTCAAGGGTGCACGCGAGCATAACCTGAAAGGGATCGATGTCTCGATTCCCCGCAACAAGCTCGTCGTCATCACCGGCCTCTCCGGCTCAGGCAAGTCCAGCCTGGCCTTCGACACGATCTACGCCGAAGGCCAGCGGCGGTACGTGGAGTCGCTCTCGGCGTACGCGCGCCAGTTTTTGGGGCAGATGAAGAAGCCCGAGGTGGACCACATCGAGGGCTTGTCTCCGGCGATCTCCATCGACCAGAAGACGACGTCCAAGAACCCCCGCTCAACGGTGGGGACGGTCACCGAGATCTACGACTACCTGCGCCTGCTCTGGGCCCACGTTGGCAGCCCCCACTGCCCCCACTGCGGCGAACCCATCGGCCGCATGAGCGTCGACCAGATCGTCGCGGAAACCATGGCGCTGCCGGCCGACTCCAAAATCCAGGTCGTGGCCCCCGTCGTGCGCGACCGGAAGGGAACGTACGAGAAGCTGTTCAAGGACTTGCAGGCCCAGGGGTACGTCCGGGTTTACGTCAACGGCGAACTCGGTACCGTCGACCAAAAGTGGGACCTGCCGCGCTACGAGAAGCACACCATCGAGGTCGTCGTCGACCGCCTCGTCGTCAAGGACGCCGTGCAGGAGCGCCTCGCCGACGCCATCGAGACCGCCTTCCGCCTGACGGAGGGCCTCGTCTCCATCGTTTCCGAGGGCCGCGAACAACTCTATTCAGAGAGTTTCGGCTGCCCCGAGCATGGCGCCGTCCTGCCCGAACTGGTGCCCCGGATTTTCAGTTTCAACAGCCCCCACGGCGCCTGCAAGAAATGTAGCGGCCTCGGCTTCAGCCTGCAGCCGGACGAACGGCGGATCATCAAGGACCCAGCCAAGTCGATCCAGGGCGGGTGCTTCAACCACGACGTCTTCATTTTCCGCTCCTGGATTGGCCGCTGGCTCCGCCAGGTCTCCAAGCAATACGACATCGACCTGACGGTGCCCTGGAAGGACATGCCGCAGGCCCACAAGGACGTGGTCCTGTTCGGCAGCCCCGAAGAAGTCGAATACCGCATGGAAGGCACCACTTCCAAGGGCAACAGTTACGATTTCAGCGGCAGCAGCGCCTGGGAAGGCATCGCGGCCCGCCTGAACCGCCTCCTGCACGAGAGCCAGAGCGACCGCGCCAAGGACCGCATCCAGAGCTTCATGGTCGAACGCGCCTGCCCGGCCTGCAACGGCACCCGGCTGCGCCCGGAGATTCTCGCCGTAACCATCGCGGACCACTCCATCGTGGACGCCACGCGCAAGTCGGTCAAGGATGCGCTGGAATGGTTCGAGGGCCTGCCTGAAACCCTGTCCAAGCGGGAGACCCAGATCGCCGCCGAAGTTCTCAAGGAAATCATTGCGCGCCTCAAGTTCCTCTTCGATGTGGGCCTCGGATACCTCAGCCTGGATCGAACCAGTGGCACCCTGTCCGGCGGCGAGAGCCAGCGCATCCGCCTGGCCAGCCAGATCGGTTCCGGCCTCCAGGGCGTCCTCTATGTTCTCGACGAGCCCAGCATCGGGCTCCACCAGCGCGACAACCACCGCCTCATCGGCACCCTCCAGCACCTCAAGAGCCTAGACAACACGGTCATCGTGGTCGAGCACGACGAAGACACGATGCGCGCCGCCGACTACCTTGTGGACCTGGGGCCCGGCGCCGGCGAGCACGGCGGCGAACTCGTGGCCGCGGGAACGCCCGCCCAGGTGGCCGCCAATGGCAAGAGCCTGACCGGCCAGTACCTCGCCGGCAAGCTCGCCATTCCCGTCCCGGCCGAGCGGCGGCCCGGCAACGGCAAGAGCCTGACCATCAAGGGTGCCCGCGCCAACAACCTGCAGAACCTAGACGCCGAGGTGCCGCTGGGCATGTTCGTCGCCATCACCGGCGTCTCCGGCAGCGGCAAGTCGACGCTCATCAACGAAACCCTGTACAAGGGCGCCCTCGGCCATTTGGGCCTGGTGGGTGGCGACAATCCCGGCGAGCACGACAAGATCAACGGCCTCGATAACGTGGACAAGGTCATCGACATTGACCAGAGCCCCATCGGCCGTACCCCCCGCTCCAACCCGGCCACGTACACGGGCGTGTGGACGCCGATTCGCGACTTGTTCGCCATGACCCCCGACGCCAAGGCCCGCGGCTACAAGCCTGGCCGTTTCAGCTTCAATGTCAAGGGCGGCCGCTGCGAGGCGTGCACCGGCGACGGCGTCGTCAAGATCGAGATGCACTTCCTGCCCGACGTGTACGTCCCCTGCGACGTGTGCAAGGGCGCTCGCTACAACAAGGAGACGCTCCAGGTCAAGTTCAAGGGCAAGAGCATCCGCGAGGTGCTCGACCTCTCTGTTGAGGAGGCCCTGGATTTCTTCAGCGAGCTGCCTGCC
>JBFIJP010000167.1:0-8512 GCA_041600695.1 Thermoplasmatota archaeon
GCGAAAAGCCCTTGGAACTCATCACCAACGGTCACCTGTAGCTCCGGTGCGGGCGTAGAAGCGCTGTTGGTCTGTAGCTTGCCCTTCATGCCCTTGTAGTAGCGCCTGTCCAACTCCAAATCTTGGTGGTGCAGCAGGCGCCGGTTTGCCTGTTCGAGGGTGGCCTGTAGGCGCCGTTGCAGTGCCGCGCGGTCCGGTGACTGTCGCGATTGCACGACATCGCCGATCAGGACCGCCCAAGCGCGGGGCCACAGGTCGCTAGCCACAATACTCGGCAAAAGCACCTAATCTAAGACGATTTCGGCTATCCGACCGAATTCCATGGCTGTTAGGCGAAAGAGCCGAACTAGGCCTCCCTCTCCACGCGGATCCGCGCGTCAGTGATCCGCGTCACCCGCCCAGGGATGGACGCGTGCACCGACACGGACAGCTTGTCGGGCTGGTAGTGCCCGATCTCCTGGCCGGCAAAGACGCGGTCGCCCTCCCGCACAACGGGAATAGCAGGCTCTCCGTACCGGGTCCCCAGCGGAACATCGACAAGATCCACCTCGTCAGCAATCACGCTGATGCGACTGGGCGGCTCGTGGCCTGGCCCGGGGTAGAGCTTGCCGCGGCCCTTGAACTTCTCCGGATCGACGGCAAACAGGCCGTTGGTGGTCTTGAGCACCACATGGTTGGCGTGGTCCTCGATGGCATCCCCGAGCAGCGGCCCACCGTCGACCAACTTGTACTTTGAAACCACTTGGTCCGCGTCCTCGCCCGCATGATTCCAGATGGTCTTGATTGGCGTCCCGATCGGCGCCCGGATCACCTCATCATGGTGGATTTCGCCGATGGTCTGGAGGAATTTGTAGATCACGGGCCGGTGCTCCGTCAGCGCCCAGTAAATGTTGAACAGGGTCTCCGTGTTCTGGACGGTGACGCCGATGTGTGGCGGGATGGCGCCGCGGGGCACTTTTTCCCCCGTGACGTAATGGGTGAGCGTCTTTTCTTCGCCCATCATGTACTGGTCGGGCACGTACGAGATTTCGTAGGCGCCCGTCTCCTGGGCCGCATGAATGACCTCGGCGCAGTAGTGGACGTGCTTTTTCTTGATGGCCAGAACGACTCGTTCGTAGCCGAAAATATCCTTCAGTAAGACCAGGGCCTTGCTGATGACATCCGCATGGTCTCGCATCATCAGTTTGTCACCATAATAGCCAGGTTCGGACTCGGTGCAGTTGGCGATGTAGGTATGGGTCGGCTTCTCGTACTTGACATAGCTCGGGAAGCCGCCTCCCCCGGCGCCCACCACGCCGGCCCGCCGCAGCAGGATGGGTACTGTCTCGGGTTTGATGCGCATGGTCACTCCATTTGCTGCCGCGCGGCGCGCCGAACGGGAGCCGGGCCCCAATCGTCGACTTCCAGTTGAGTCTTGTGCCGGCGCTACCAGCCAAGTCCGGGCCCATGGGCGGCAGCGGCCCCCTCTCCGTCCGGTGCGGCGTGCAACCCGTGGCCAAGCGTTAACAAATGCCACCGCCCATTCCGTTGCGGTCACCATGTTCGAGTCCTATGCGGATCCAGCCAAGCGGCGCGAGACGGTCACGGAGATCGACACCGATCGCCAGATGACCCGACTGGGTCCGGGGGCGCTGCACGACGTGGGTGTCCTGGCCAGCCTGCTGGGAATCCGCAAGGCCCTGCTTCTGGTTGACCCGCACCTGGAGCACTCGAGTGGAATGCAGGTGCTCAAGAACCGTTTGCGGGCCGAGGGAATCCCCTGGGAGTTGTGCGATCATGTGACGCCAACGGCGGTGGACAGCAACGTCTACGACGCCGTCGAGGCCCTGAAGGCCAGCAACTGTGACGGTGTCATCACGTTCGGCGGCGGCTCGGCCCACGACATCGGCAAGTGCGTTGCCCTGATCGGCAAGCACGGCGGCACGATCCTGGACTACGCCCACGAGCACAAGGTCGTGGACAGCACGTTGCCTCACATCGCCATCAACACCACCGCGGGTACGGGGGCGGAGATGTCCTCCTTCGCGTTCGTCACAACGGAGCATGGCCACGAGCACACGATCCTGCACCACGATATCCTAGTCCCCGAGGCAGCCATCCTGGACCCGCTCACACACCTGTCCATGCCGGCGCACGTCACCGCCGCCACGGGCATCAACGCCCTTTCCGACGCCATCGAGGCGTATGTCAGCCGCGCCCATACACCGGAAACGGACAAAGCGGCCCTCGAAGCCATCGCACTCATCGCGCAGAATTTGCCCAAGGCGTTCCACGATGGCGACGATCTGGATGCGCGCACAGGCATGGCTCGGGGCGCTTACCTCGCTGGGGTCGCCTTCAACGGTGCGGGCCTCGGAATTGTCGATTCCATCAGTCTGGTCGTCAGCAGCCTCTTCAACATCGGCCACAGCACGGCCAACGCCATCGTGCTGCCCCACGTCATGGCCTACGATGCCTTCGCCGTGGACGACCGCATGGGCGACATCGCAAAGGCCCTCGGTCGCGACACGGCGGGGATGGATCGCAAGCACATGGCGGAGGCGGCGATTCATGCCGTCGTGGAGCTGAAGGAATCCATGGGCCTCACGGAAAACCTGGCGGACCGCGGCATGGGCTGGGATGACCTGTACCTGTGCGCCCATGCGATCCTGCGCCATCCGTTCATCAAGCGCAACCCCCGCGACCTCGATGAGGCGGGCCTGACGGAGATCCTGCTGGGCGCGATGGAAACGAAGCGCATCATCGTGGATGAGCCACCCGCGGAAGTTCAGGCTTGATCCTCCACGGCCGTGGGGTCGCTTGCGACCCCACCAAATGATCGAACTTTTTGAAGTTCGATGGAGAGGAAGCGGATCATCGTGGATGAGCAGCCGGCAGAAGTTCAGGCCTAACGCACAGCGTGTTGATCTGCCTTCACGGTATTGACAACTAATTCGCCGCCGACTCCGCCGCCGAGATCGATAACCCGTTTCCAGGAATGATATTGATTCTGCGGGCGGGCCGCGCAGCGGCCCGCTGGGCGTGTGTTCTAGGTTGGGATACCCATGGCTCGCTCCGAACAGGCCTCGGCCTGTTCGATGGGGTCCAAGGCCACCACCGCGCGTCCGTTGACAGGGTGCAAGCAGCCCGGCGTCGACACGTGCTTTACACGTAAGCCTGAAATGCGTACGTGTATTGCACGTAAGCAGACCCTTACCTCAGGAAGAACCATGGATGTTCGTGGAGTTCGCGAAGCGGTTCGCCAGGGTCGCGCCATTCGAGCGCCCGGCGCACACGCCGGCAAGCACGGCATTGGCTTCGCCCAAGTCCTGGTGGCACTGGAGCGCTGCTACCACGTCGCGCCCGACGGCCGGACAGGCCCGGGCGGTGCGGTGCTCCATCCCCGCGGCTGGTTCGCCCTGGCCAACCTGCCCAACCGCCGCCGGCTACGCATCGACTTCGACGTGCATGAAGACGCATCTGGCGCTCTACTCCTGATCGTTACGGCCTACCCCGCGTGAGTGACATGGAACCCGACGACCTGCCTGCAGACAATTACTATCCCAGTGCCCGCGAGTGGGCCTCGGCTGCGACGGATTTGCGCAACCACCTCATGGAAACCAAGCCCCGCGCGTTCCCGCCGGGCCCGGCCCGCACCTGCCCTGTCTGCTCCAAGCTCGCGCTCGCCAGCCGCGACGACTTGGTTCGCGAGGTTGTCGTGGGAGCCATCGCCTTGGTTCACCACAACCTGCACGGCGCCCGCTGCGAGTCGTGCGGGACCGAGTTTCTGGAGGCCTACGAAGAGCTGGCCCTAGAGGAGGCCGGCCCCGAGCGGACGCTGAGCGACTATCAGGCAAAGGTGACCAGCGTGTCCGGCCGAAATCTGGGCACCTACTGGCCCAAGGATGTGGTTCGGGTCATGAACCTGCACAGCCAGGATGCGCTCAGCGTGCAGATTCTGGACGCGGATACGATGCTCATCCGGCGCCGGCACGACCATCCCTGACGCCGCCGCGCCCCCTCCGCCCGGCCGCCGCCCGGCCGCGGCCGCCTACGCCGTCGCCGCCCGCCCCCGCAAGACGCGGGGTCTCCTGCGGGCCACGAGCCAGACGCCGGCGAAGATCAGTGCCGCGGCGGGCAGGACCCGGACTTCGACCGCTTCGTTGAGGACGATTGCTGCCGTGATAGCCGCCACGACTGGCTGGAGGTAGATGTAGACGGCCACCGTTGAGGACGGGACCGATCGGAGGGCCGTTGCGTTGAGCACGTAGGTCAGGACGCTGGGCCCGAGGATGATGAAGGCGAGGACCCACCAAAGGCTAGCCGGCGCGGCCGCCAACTGGCCGGCGGCGCCCACTGCCAGGCCTACCGGAAGCAGCAGGACGGCCCCGATGGCGAACATCCATGTCGTCACCGACAGCGGGTCGTGGCGCTGCATCGCCGGGCGGCCCCAGACCAGGAAGGCGCTGAAGAAGAGGGCGTTGGCGAGGACCATCAGGTCACCAGCGGCGGTGTGCCACGACGCCTCGTAGCCACTGAGGCCGACCAGGTAGACGGCTCCGGCGAGGGCGAGTCCGATTCCCAGCGCCCGGCGGGGCCCCATGGTTTCCCGGCCCGTGGCGACCGCCAGCGCGTACGTGAACACCGGGATCGTCGTGATCAGGAGGGTTGCATTGACGGCGCTGGTGCGCTCCAGGCCCAGCACGAAAAGGCTCTGGTTGAGTACCACGCCGAGGAGGCTGAAGGCCAGCATCGCCGGCCACGCCTTGGCTGGAACGGGGTTGCGCACCAGCAGGCGGTGGATGGCCAGGAGGAAGACGGCGGCGCCGATGGTCCGCACGGATGCAAGCGCCAGCGGGTCGAGGTGGCGAAAGGCAACCTGGGCCGCCACGGGCCAGACGCCGAAGATGATCTGCACCACCAGCAGCGCCAGATGGGCGCGGCCCTGCTCCGCCACGGGTGCGTCCACCCGGCCCCAGGCAAGAGGCTTGCGGCGCCACAACCCCTAAGCCCGGGGCCTGCTCGTCGCTGCCATGAAGTGGGCCCTTCCCGCTGCGCTGCTCCTGATGACGGCCGGCTGCCTGGATGACGCTGCCGACGCGATTGATGACGCCTTCGACGGCGTTCGGGGCGCCGGAGCGTGCCTGTTCGACAACGGCGAGGAGTTGACGTACCACTTTGGGCCCGACCACAGCCTCAGCCTGGAGGCTCCCGCCGGCGCCGGCGCTGAAAACGGCAACGCGTTCTCCAGTGCTTTCCTGACCAACGACCTGAAGGAGTGGCTTTCCCAGCCGCTCGACCAGGGCATCGTCCTGAAAGGCACGGTGATCCTCGAATTCTGGGCCGAAAGCGTCGGAAGCCCAGCCCCGATCATGATCGGCGGCGACCCCGGCGAGGGATACCACTTCTTCAACCAGCTCGGCAGCAATGTCGCCGTGGCGCCCAGCTACGCGATCGAGTACGCCGAAGTGGTCCAGGCCCCGGGCACCGTGCGCCACTACGTTGAGGAGTTCCCCATGCCCGACGGCGGCTTCGTCGTCGAGGCGGGCGAATCGCTGCGGGTTCTGCTGACCAGCTTGGTGCTGGATGGCCCGGATGGCGGCGGCCACATCATCCACTACGGCGGCGAGACGCCGAGCCAGGTTCGCTTCACCGCGGACTGTTATGCCAAGCGGGACTGGATCGAGGCGGCCACGCCGGTGGTGGAAGCCATCAGCCTTCCCGGCAACCAGGGCCTGCTGACCGGCGCTGTGCCGGCGACCGACGGCTTCAACGCTGCCCTCGTGCCCTTCGACCTCGTTGAGGCCACCGACCGCCTGACGGTCAAGGTCACCGCCGACGGGGCCAACCCGAACCCGGTCAAGGACGACATTGACATCACCATCACCGACGTGGACGGCAACCCCGTCTGGGGCGGCAGCACGCCGTACACCGACGAGACCCTGCGGGTCTGGCGCGCCAACCTAGACGCTCTCATGCCTCCGGGACGCTACCACGTCGAGGTCTCCAGTTACTCCGGCGTTGGGTACTCGGGCCAGGTTGAGGTTGTTCAGGAAGAGCGAGATTAGACTCGCGCTTCGTGGGGTCGCCCGGGGGTCCGGTCGTGGGCGCCCCGGGCGATGCCAAGCAAACGGCACATCGCCACCGGCATCGGGCGCCTGGCGCAGGAACCGGCCGGCGACCGCATCCTCGCCGCGACGGCCGCCCACCCGCGCATGGTGGCCGGCACGGGCCGCTTCTGCACAGATCTCGCCGCCGCAACGGGGGGCTGTGTCGTCGGCAAGGTCGGCGCCCTCGGACTCTACGTCGCACTCAACCGGGAAACCGGCGAGGCCCTCGCGGTCAAGGACACCAGCGGCGGCAGGCTCCAGATCGTCGAGGCGGCGGCCGCGCATCTGGTTGGCCTGGCGGGCTGGCTTTCGGCCGACGAGGCCAAGGCGTTGGCGAAGCACCGGGTGCCGGTCTTGACAAACTGGAGCGGCGGCCCCGTGGGGGCGCAGGAGCCTGTTTTTGAGGTCGCCTACGCGGGGCGACCCGACCCGGCAACCTATTGATCGTCTCGCGAACCGGCAAGTTTCAAATCGATCGCCGCCGCGGCGCGGGTTTTATCTAGTTTACCATAAATTGGGTCGCGCCCATACGGCAAACTGGTGACCAAATGAAATCAAACCAATGCCCAACGCGCCCAAGAATCGTGATTCTCGCCACGGTGGCGGCCCTGCTGGCGACCGGGTTCGCGGCGCCCGCGAGCGCCACCGACGAACCGCCCACCACCACCAGCCGCCAAACCATCTGCGATTACCCCACATACATCGCGGCGATTGACATGGACCGACTGGTGGTGGCGCAAACGACCGATTCCAGTTGTCCGGACGTGAATGTTTTGCCCGTGTTGGCGGGTTGGGTCAGGTGCTATCAGTATGCCTTGGCGGAGTCGACGCAAAGCACGGCGAGCCCCCACACCGACTCAAGCGGACAAGCGTCCTGCCCCGGCGACAATCTGGACTTGGAGGACTTCTATCTCGGATGCAGCCCTAGGCGAGTCGTCCCGGACTGCGTTGACCCCGACGACTTTCGATGCCATGGCGGCGTCGGGTGGGGTCGAAGCTGTGTTTGGGTCTGTGTCAACGAACCGGGCGCCGGCGTCCATGTCCAAATCGAGGAATTCCACCTCAACGGTTGCCTTGACCCCCAACCCTGTAGCCCAGCCCCGGGGGGCGCATGCGACGTGTCCTGTCCCCCCGGCGAAGTCGGCGTCGACGCCTCGCCCTACCGACGCGGAGCCACATACTGCGTCGCGTACGGGACCTGCCCCGGCGGGGTCGGCGTCCATGTGGCAAGCACCCCGGTTTGCGCGCGTGCGTGCGGCGACTCAAACGAAGTGGGGCGCGAAATGGAAATCGGCAACACGCACGCGTCGCCTTGTCTCGGCGGTCAGGTGTGCCTGGACCCGCCCGGAGGCGCGTACATCACAGTGGGCAGCGGGGTTGTCGATGGGCTCCCGGTGTGCGGCAGGGTATGCGCCGAGCCCGACGCTGGCGGCGCCATGGTGCGCGTGGGCGGCTTCGAGTGGTCGGCCTGCCTCGGCGCCAGTCCATGCCCGCCCGGCTACTACGGGGTCGTGGCCGCAGGACTTCAGTTCTGCCTCCAACCTGAATCCTGCCCGCCCCCGCAACAGGGGGTCCGCGTGGAAGGCGCGTCCGCCTGTGTTGGACCGCTGGATGGTGGGTGGTGCCAGCCCGGCGATGCCGCCCGCGGCTACTGGGTGTCCTACCCGCCGGTTGGAGTCCCGTGCCTGGGCGTTGACGGCTGCGGCGCCGGCCAAGGTATCATCCTCGTGCCCTCCGGGCTGGGCGCGTGTGCAACGGTGTGCAACGCGGGAACCGGCGTGGAGGCGTGGCTGCCGGGAGTCGCCAGCATCCCCGTTTGCGCGGCCCCGGAACCATGCCAACAAGGGACCGGATATGGGGTGCAAACGGCGCTGACGCCCGCGGTGGGTGCCTGCGTCGAGACCTGCGCCAGCGGCGCCGGCGTGGCCGTGGGCGGCCAGGGCGTGTGCGCAACGCCTTGCCCGGTGCCAACGGACCCGCCGTCGGCCGGAGTGGTCGTTCAGACACCCCTGGGCTCCTACGGCGGGTGCGCGAGCCCGCCGTCGGTGGGGCTCTGTGATCAGGGCGTCCCGCCGGACGCAGTGGGCGTTGTGGTCGGTGGAATCAATGCCTGCGTGACGGTGCCTCAGCCGCTGACGCCGTGCGAAGGCTTCGTCGGCTACCGCTTCGACACACCCCTCGGCGGCTTGTGCCTCTAGCAACTGAACAGGCCCCGGCTCGTTCGAATTCACCCCCTCCACCCATTCCTTTCAAACCCCAAGCCCGCGTCGGCGAAGCCGTGGCCCTTGTAGACCTGGGAATCGACCCCCGCGTGGCGGATCTGCTCCAGGCGCAGGGCATCCAGCAACTCTACCCGCCCCAGGAGGAGGCGTGGGCCGCGCTGAAGGACGGCGACAACGTCCTCGTCGCCATCCCGACGGCCA
>JBFIJP010000168.1:0-8404 GCA_041600695.1 Thermoplasmatota archaeon
CGCCCCCACGGAGGGATCGGGCATGACCGACCATAGCGCCCGTGTCCGTCAGCCCGTCGTCGCAATGTCTCCAAAGCACCAGACGAGGCAACACATGAAATTGCGTTCCATCAAGCGACTTCGCCAGCGGGTGCACATGGGCCTCACGGGGGGTGACTCGTGACTGCCTTCCCCCGCAGCCCCAAAACGGCGAAGGGCGCCATCGTAGGATTCGATTTGTACAACCCTCTGGCCAGCGTGGTTGTTTTCCAATACAATCCAGAAACCATGCGGCGAAGCGTGCAGGGTCGTTTTGCTGGCGGCGGGGAAGGAAACCGCGCCGAGCAAAACCGGCTGGAGGGACCGCCACGCGAGACCATTTCCCTGTCCGTCGAAATCGACGCGACGGACCAGTTGGAGGCGGGCGACGGATGGACCGCGGACACGGGGGTGGCGTCACAATTGGCTGCCCTGGAAATGCTGCTCTACCCCAAGGCTGCCCTCCACCTCACCAATGCGATCCTGATGGCTGCCGGAACGCGTGAGATCATCCAGCCGGAGGCGCCGTTCACGCTGTTCGTCTGGGGCCCAAAGCGGGTTCTGCCCGTCCGAGTGACCGGATTCTCGATTGACGAGGAGGCTTTCGACCCGAATCTGAACCCCATCCAGGCCAAGGCGAGTCTGGAGCTTCAGGTTCTCAGCTACGCGGACCTTCCGCCGCTGCATGTGGGTTCAGCCTTGTTCCTTGCCCACCAGATTGTGAAGGAAGTCATGGCCACCGTTGGCAGTGTCGGGAATGTGGCGTCGGTGGTCTCGGGCGATGTGAGGTTGGTCTGATGTTTGCGGACACGAGCCGGTACGCCGGCCTTGAAACGGAAAGCCTGGAATTGCCCGACGGACGAGTCGTGCGCTTCGTCCGGCGCCGGTTCCTGCCCCGCCTGGACGAGATGACGGTTGGTGATCACGCACGGGTTGCCCCGCGCGAACGTCTCGATCAACTGGCGGCCCGCGTGCTGGGCGACCCGGAGCAGTTCTGGCGCCTGGCGGACGCCAACAATGTGCTGGACCCGGATGAACTCGTGAGCGATCCCGGAAACGTGGTTGCCATTCCCGGGCCGGCGGTGACACCATGATGTCCCTGGGCCTGCGGTTGACGCTCCTGATCGGAGCCACCGTTCCCACGCCCGCCCCGTTGTCGCTGACAGAAGCGCTCAAGCGAGTGGAAATCACGGAGGATGCAACCGGTCGATCCGGTTTCCAGATCTCCTTCGAGGCGCCGCGTTCCGGGCCGACCGCGGTGGCCGACCATGCCAATCTGCTGCTGCTTCAACCCTTCACGCGAGTGGTTCTGGTGGCGACGGTTGGCTTCCTTCCGCATGTGCTCATGGACGGCCTCATCACGCACGTTGAATTGCAGCCGGGCGGCGAGGGGGGCGGCACCATCAGCGTCACCGGGGAAGACCTCACAGTCGTGATGGACCTGGAAGAAAAGTCCGCCGAGCACCCCGCCCAGCCGGACCCCGTGGTGGCAACCAAGATTCTGGCCACCTACGCCCAGTACGGCATTCTTCCCGTCGTGGTGCCGCCGACCATGCTTGATGTGCCCCTTGCCATCGACAGGACGCCGTCGCAGCAGGGCACCGATCTGGAGCACCTGCGGCTGATGGCCGAGCGAAACGGCCATGTCTTTTACATCAAGCCGGGGCCCGCACCGCTCACCAGCCAAGCGTACTGGGGTCCCCCCGAGCGCTTGGGCGCACCCCAGCCCGCCTTGACGGTGGACATGGGCGGCGCCACCAACGTTGATTCACTCAGTTTCCGCAGCGATGGCCTGCGCCCCCATGTGGTGGCTGGCCAGGTGCAGGACCGCACGACCAACACGGCGATGCCGGTGCAGACGTTCGCCTCCCTGCGCACCCCCCTGGTGCCCCTGCCCGCCATTCTCGTCCAAGGCAAGGTCCGCAGCAAAGCGGCCCGCTATGCCGGGCTGAACTACCCACAAGCTCTGGGCCTTGCACAGGCGCAGACGGACCGATCCACGGACGATGTGGTCACCGCGCAGGGCTCCCTACAGGTCCCCACGTACGGCTCCGTTCTGCGCGCCCGGAGCCTCGTGGATGTCCGGGGGGCCGGCGCCCTCCACGACGGATTCTACCTCGTCACCCAGGTCACGCATGTCCTGGAGCCGGGCTCGTACAAGCAGGACTTCACGCTTGCCCGCGAAGGTTGGGGACCGCTGACGCCGCTGGTGGTGCCATGAGAACGTTCTACGGCAAGTACCGCGGCAAGGTGGAGAACAATGTGGATCCCTTGCAGCAGGGCCGGGTCCAGGTGAGCGTTCCCGCCGTCTATGGTGACGGCCGATTGGCGTGGGCGATGCCCTGTGTTCCCTACGCGGGCCCAGGTGTGGGCTTCTTTGCGGTTCCCCCGCGGGGCGCCAACGTCTGGGTTGAGTTCGAGGGCGGCGACCCGGACTACCCCATTGTGGGGGGTTGCTTCTGGGGCGTTGGCGAAACCCCCGCCCTGCCGGCGCTGGCGTCAACGAAGATGCTCAAGACGGACGGTATCAGCATGAAACTGGACGACCTGCCGGGAGCGGGGGGATTCACGCTGGAACTGGGACCCCCCGTCGTCCCGGTGCCCACGACGATCAAGTGCACCGTCGCGGGCATTGAACTCAGCCACGGCGCCGCCAGTGTCAAGTTGACGCCGGCAAGCGTGTCGGTCAACAACGGTGCCCTGGAGGTGATCTGATGGGCATGCCGCTGCTGGATGTCACGTCGACCCTGACCTGCCCGCACGGTGGCAAGGTGACCATCGCGCCGGGTAACCCGCGAGTGCTGCTTGGCAAGATGCCTGCGGCCACCATGGCAGACCAATTCCTCATCGTTGGCTGTTTGTTCACGGTGCCTGGCGTTGGGCCATCGCCGTGCGTTCGCATCCAATGGATCACGCCTGCGGCGCGCAACGTGATTGGTTCAACGCCGGCAATCACGGCGGGCAGCGTCGGGCTGTGTCTTGCCGCCACCGGCGTGCCGCAGGGTCCGCCTATGGTCGTCGCCAGCCAGTTCCGCGTGGGGGGCCTTTGATGGATATCGACCACCCGTTCCACATCGACGGCCGCGGACGGACCGCCGAGGCGGACGCCAACGACCACCTGCGGGACCTCATCGAGCAAATCCTGTTCACGAGCCCGGGCGAGCGGGTCAATCGGCCCGACTTCGGCAGCGGCGTCTACGACCTCCTGTTCGAAGGCACCAGCGACGAATTGGTAGCCGCGACGCAGTTCCGCATCCAGGGGGCCCTGCAACGCTGGCTGGCCGATCGCATCGCTGTGGAGGATGTGGATGTTCAACGGGATGAGGGCACCCTCAACGTAACCGTCGTGTACCGCCGCCTGGCCGATGCAAGTCGTGACCAGGTCACGTTTGTCAGGGAGGTGTAGGTTGCCGAAGGGGGTCTTGACCATCAACAACCTGCCGTACAGGGGTGCCCAGCCATGACCTCCGCATTGGCATCCAGCTTCACCTGCGGCGACCGGCGCCGCCTCGCGTTGGTTCGCGACGACCCCACCCTGAACGGAATCGAGGCCGTGGAGGTAGTCGACACCGAAGCCCCGGACCCAAGCGTCCGGCAGCAAACGCTGCTCGTATTCGGCGTCAAGGACTGGGCCCTCCTCGACGACGGCAATGTCCGCGTGGAGGGGGGTGTTCGTCGCACCCCCATCACGGTCACGTGGGCGGCCCGCGCCGATCAGGTGGCCGGACTGGCCAGCCCCGCCGAGGAAGCGTACTACCAGGCACAGGGAGACCCCGCCAAGACACTGGTGGTACGCGTGGAGCCCGCTGGCGATTATTCGGTCTACTGCCTGCGGCTGGTGCAGTCTCCATCCGACGCCTCACCCCCGGCCGATGTGGATCCAGTTCTCGCCGCGGCCGACTTCTCGTTCAAGGTCGAATGCCCGGCCGATTTCGATTGCCTGGCGCCCGAACCGGCCACCCCCCCGCGCCCGACGGCTCCGCCCATCGACTACCTGAGCAAGGACTACGCCAGCTTCCGGCGCCTGATGCTGGATCGGCTGTCGGCGACTCTGCCTGACTGGACCGAGCGCAACCCGGCCGACGTAGGCGTGACCATTGTCGAGGCACTGGCCCAGGCGGCCGACCGGCTGAGTCAATACCAGGACGCCGTGGCCACCGAGGCGTATCTCGGCACCGCCCGCCAGCGTATTTCCGTGCGGCGCCACGCCCGCCTTCTCGACTACCGCTTGCACGAGGGCTGCAACGCGCGAGCCTGGGTCATGCTGGAGGTCGATGGCAACGCCGACGGGCAGGTGCTGGGACAAGAGGTAGCCGGCACGCGGACGCGGTTCCTGACCCGCTGCGGCGCGTCCACGCTTGTGGATGATGCCGACCTTGAAGGCCTGGTCGCCCGCGAGGCGCCAGTGGTCTTCGAACCGCTGACGGAGGCGGCGCTCTACGCCGCCCACAACGAGATTCGCATCCACACCTGGGGCGATCATGAATGCGCCCTGGCTGCGGGCGCCACCCGTGCCTCGCTGGTCAGCGACCCGGCGCTCCCCCTGCAATTGGCCATCGGCGATTTCCTGTTGTTCGAGGAGCGCCTCGGTCCTGGCACGGGCCTGCAAGCCGATGCGGACACGCAGCGGCGGCACGTCGTGCGGCTCACCGGGGTCAGCCCCGCCGCTGGCGAGCCCGATGTCCAGGACCCGGTCACAGGAGTGAACGTGATTGAGGTCGCCTGGGCCGAGCAGGATGCCTTGCCCTTCGGGTTCTGTCTGTCGACCACCATTGGCCGCAAGGAAATCACGAACGTGACCGTGGCGCGAGCCAACATCGTGTTGGCCGACCACGGCCGCACGCTCCCCACCGAAGATTTGGGCGCGGCGGATGCGCCTGCCGGGCTGGTACTGGCGGAGGGGCCCCTGACGCACGCGACGGATGTCGTCGACGGGGCAGCCGCCGACCTGATCGACCAGGAGCCACGGGAGGCACGGCCCTGCATCGCGCTGGAGGTGGACGCAGAAGCCTGGACGGCCCAGCAGGACCTCCTCGGCAGCGACCGCTTCGCACGCGATTTCGTCGTTGAGGTGGACGACCGCAGGCGGGGGCGCATCCGGTTTGGCAACGGCGTCAACGGCCGCGATCCCGGCTCGGACTCGGTTCAGGCGACGTACCGCGTTGGAAACGGCCCCGCCGGCAATGTTGGAGCAGGTGCCCTGGCCCACGCCGTGGCCCCAGGTCTGGGAATCACCCAGGTTCGAAATCCCTTGCCCGCCACCGGCGGCCGCCGGCCGGAGGACCTGGAGCAGGCCCGCCTGGATGCACCGGAGGCTTTCCGCGTGCAGGAGCGGGCCGTGACGGTGGACGATTATGCGGATGTAACTGAACTTCGCGGCGACGTGCAGAAGGCGGTGGCCACGCTACGCTGGACGGGAAGTTGGCACACCGTCTTCGTCACGGTCGATCCCCACGGGGACCGGCCGGTCGATGAGCCCTTCGAGGCGGAACTGGAAGCCTGGCTGGACCGGTACCGCATGGCCGGAAACGATGTTGAGATCGAGCCCCCGCGCTACGTGCCGCTGGATCTGGCGCTGACCGTTTGCGTCGAGGCGGACCATCCGCGCAGCGACGTCCATCAGGAACTGGTGGACCGATTCTCCAACGGCATCCGGCGCGACGGTGGCCTGGGCCTCTTCCATCCGGACAACCTTACCTTTGGCCAACCCGTGTACCTCAGCCGAATCGTCGCCGAGGCCATGGCTGTACCCGGCGTGCGGTGGGTCGATGCCCGGGAGCGGGCCGGCTCTGCAAACCGGTTCCGCCGCTGGGGTGAGCCCTACCGCGGCGAGGCGGAAGACGGCGCCATCACGCTTGAACGCCTGGAAATTGCGCGGCTGGACAACGACCCCAACCAGCCCGAGAACGGCCGCATCGTCTTCCATGTGGAGGGAGGCCTTTGAGCGGTTGCGCGGGAGGCTCGCTGCCGGAGCCCTGCGACCGCACGCCGGCCGCGCCGAGTCACATCAACCGCCCTGGGAGATCTAGCATCGAGTACCGCATCGGCAACCAGCCTGAATTCCTGCAACGGATGCTGGCGCGCCTGGGCAGCCAGACCCTTCCCGACGGCGACCTGGCGGGCGGGCGACCCCTGGCTGACCTGACGACGCGGCAGATCGATGATCCAACCGTGGCCCTGCTGGACGCGTGGGCCACCACGTGCGATGTCCTGACCTTCTACCAGGAACGGATTGCCAACGAGGGCTTCCTTCGCACGGCCACCGAGAGGCGATCGGTGCTCGAATTGGCGCGAGCCATCGGGTACGAATTGTCACCTGGAGTGGCGGCGTCGGTGAACCTGGCGTTCGTGGTGGATGACTCGGACGGCCCGGCCGAGGCGATTGTCGAGGCCGGAACCCCCGTGCAGAGCGTCCCGGCACCCGGCGAATTGCCACAGGTCTTTGAGACCGATGAAGAATTGACCGCCCAAACGGCCTGGAATGAACTGAGGCCGCGTGCGCTGAGGCCACAAATCATCAGCTCGGACACCAGTGAGATTTGGCTCGACGGCGCGGCCACCCGGTTGGAGGCGGGAGATCGGCTGCTCCTGGTGCAGGGCGACGCGGCCAGCGCCGCCGACGGTGGCTGGACGGCGCGGGCTGTGCGAATCACGGCCGTGGAAGCGGACGCGGCCGAGGAGCGGACGCGGGTCACGGTGGCGGACCTCGCCCAGGAGGGCGGGCTGTCGCTTCGCCTGCTGCCGGCGACGGCCACGGTGGCCACCCGGGGCACGCCATCCACATCCATTACCCCCATGACCGGCGAGGCGGTGATCCACCAGGTCCTCGAACAGAGTTGGACATCGCAAGGGCTGTGGGCGCACGGCACCCTACAGGGCTGGGATTCCACCGTCTTGACCCAGTTTGTCAACCAGCAGTTGCGATCCCTGGAGTCCTCCAGCGACACCAAAGTCTTCGCCCTGCGCGACACGCTCGGCATGTTCGGCAACAATGCCCCCACCTACGCGACGCTTGAAGGCGATGGAGAAGAAGGCGACGGCTCGGGTGATTGGGACGCCCTGAACGGGGGCCAGGGGCCCGACATCTGGCGGGATTCCAGCGACGATGCGTGGGAGGATGTCGACGTCTACCTGGAACGGCCGGCCGACGCCTGGGAAGACGGCTGGGTTCTTCTCGAAGGCCGCGCCACGGCGGAATCCGCGAGCACGAGCAGCCGGCAGCACGCGGTGTACCGCGTCACCGAGGCGTCCCGGGCGTCGCCCACCGATTTTGGCCTGAGCACAAAATGCACCGGGCTGCGGCTGGCCGGAGCGGACGGCGACGAGCCGGACCGGGACCAGCGTTTCCTGACCCGCAAGACCACCGCCCATGTCGCCAGCGAGGAACTGGCCGTAACCGGCATCCCCGAGCCCGACGAAATCCCGGCAGCGACAACGGAGATGGTGCTGGACTCGCTGGTTTTGGATCTCGAGGCAGGCCAGGTTCTCGTCCTGCGGGGGGAGCGCTACGACATGCTCAGCGACGACCCGGACGTTGAGGGCGTGGTGGGTGTCGAGGAGGTGACGCTGAAGGAGGTCCGGCACGAATCGGGCTACACGGTTCTAGTGTTCGAGGAGGGCCTGGAGTGGCCGTACCTGCGCAGTTCCGTAACGCTCAACGCCAACGTGGTGGCCGCCAGCCACGGCCAGACGATCGAGGAGGTCTTGGGCAGCGGCGACGCGACCCTCGCCGGGCAGCGCTTCGCGCTGCGTCGCAACCCGTTGACCCACGTCCGCTCGACCACACCCAGCGGCCGCGCCAGCACGCTTGAATTGCGCGTGGATGAAGTGGCCTGGAACGAGGAAGCGTCGTTGTACGCCAAGGCCGCCGCGGACCAGATCTTCGTGACCCGGCTGGACGACGACGGCGTCACGCATGTGCAGTTTGGGGACGGCGTGCGGGGCGCCCGGCTGCCCAGTGGCCGCGAAAACATCACCGCCGTGTACCGAACGGGCATCGGCACCGACGGCGAGGTGGCCGCCGAAAGCCTCACCCTGTTGCCGCAGCGGCCCGCAGGCATCCGCTCGGTGGTCAATCCATTGGCGGCCGACGACGCTGCGGACCCGGAGGAGCTGGCGGATGCCCGCACCAATGCCCCGCGGACGGTCCTGACACTCGACCGAGTGGTTTCTGTGCGGGACTACCAGGATTTCGCCAACGCCTTCCCCGGCATCGCCAAGGCGCAGGCCACGCGCGTCTGGGACGGCCACGACGACATCGTTCTGCTGACCGTGTGTGGCGACGACGGCGACGCCATCGAGTCGGGGTCAACGACGTACGAAACCCTCGTGGCGGCCATTGGTGCCGCCCGCGATCCGGGACCCCGATTCCAGGTTGCCAGTTACG
>JBFIJP010000169.1:0-8373 GCA_041600695.1 Thermoplasmatota archaeon
CTTTCGTGTTTACGGGTACGACGCCAACGGCAAGGTTGTCTGTGAGTTGACCCACGGCGCCGGCATCGAAATTGCATGGACCGTTGAGGTCGCCAACAAGAAATCCTCGTGGTACATGTTCAACACCGCCATGGATTTGGCGGGAGCGAAGCCTGTCAAGCGGCGCAACGCCCGTATCACGGGCACCGATCGGGCCGAGCTGGAAATCCGCCCGTCGCCACGCACCGTAGCGGGCCCGGGCGTGGGCCCCGCCGTCGAGCCTTTCGATGATGGCACATTCTTCGGCAAGCGCGTGTACCTGGGAGAGCTTCAGACCGACGACGAAGGACGGCTGATCTTCCTGGGCGGCCGCGGCGTCTCGGCGTCCTACGACGGCCGGCCCGTCTACACGTTTGCCAACAATGATGGCTGGCACGATGACACCTGCGACGGCCCCGTGCACGCCCGCGTGTCCATCGATGGCCGCGAGATTCCCGTACGCTCGGCCTGGGTGTCAGTGGCACCCCCAGATTATGCCCCGGACCTCTCGGATGTCGTGACAATGCAGGACATCCTGGAGAACATCAACTACGTGGCTGGCTCCCCGCCGCCCGGCGGGGTTAGCTTCAGGCGGCATATCCTGCCGTTGTTCACCCGAATGGCGGACACCCAGTGGGCCAACAAGGGCTTCCTCATCCAGTTTGGCATGGGAGGTGTGAATGACTTCCTGGCGCCCCCGATGCTGCGCCGCCTCGCCAGCCCTTCGGCGGAATTCAAGGAGCTACGCAACCAGGTTTTCCTGCTTTTTCGCAACCCCAATTACAAGGAAATGGATCGCCTGGGCCTGCCGCCGATATACGGCGATCTAATGAGCGTCCCACCGAACGACCCGCGTCAATGGCTGACGGTGACGCCCCTGCAATACGCCCGCCTCGGGGCGTGGGCGCAGGGTGATTTCACTCCAGGCACGGAGCGGGACCCGAAGGCATTGGATGATTTGCCCGTGCGGCGGCAGCCGGCAGCCCTGGATGCCGCCGCGCTGGACGCCTGCCTGGGGGGGCCGTTCCATCCCGGCTGCGAAATGACCTGGCCGATGCGCAATGCCATGATGTACGATGCATGGATGCGCATCAAGCAGGTTACGGACCCGGAGCCGGACTACGGCGAATCGCTAACCCATGAGGTCGTCATGAGCCCCCGGGGCCCCCTCGATGGCAGTCGACCCGGCGACATCACGCGTTGGATGGCGGTGCCCTGGCAAACAGATACGGCGAGTTGCCGCAGCGGATATGATGCCCAATATGATGAATTCCTGCCCACGTTCTGGGCGGCGCGGGTGCCGAATCAGGTGATGACTCGCCAGACTTTCGATGACATGAAGCGGGCTGGGGGCCGGGCGCCGGCGGGCGGGGCGGACCGGTTGGAGAAACTGTTCTTGCAGCGCGCCGACTGGGATCGCCCCCTCGGGCCACCCACGAACTATTTCGAGAACATTGCCAACATGATTCACCGCTTTGGTGACCTGGGAGTCCTTGAGCGCGAGGATGTGGATTTTGGCGAGCAGTTTCCGCGCCGCTTCCTCGTCGAGAATTTGGGGCCACGTGGGGCCGCCCAGGAGGCAGGGCCTGAGAATGGCAGCCACCCAAAGAGATCCCTGCTCGGCATGGTCAAGATCGACGCCGAAGCGCGCGACCGGGAAACGGCGGCGCCCGCGGCAGCCTCGGAGGCGCCCCTGGTGCGCGTCCAGCAAGCAGATGCAGCCGAACGACGCGGAGCGACACCGCTTCGATGACCCAAACCGTCGATGTCCTGGTGGTAGGTGGCGGCCCTGCGGGGTCCGCGGCGGCCATCACGGCAGCAGAACAGGTGCCGGACGTTCTCGTTGTTGATCGCTTCGACGGAACAGCGTTCAAGATTGGCGAGGGCTTGCCCCCCGTGGCCAATCGGGTGCTGGCCAGTATCGGTATTTCCCGTGAGGCTTTGCTGCCCTTCCACAATCCTTCCTGGGGCACCCGTGCGGCCTGGGGCCATGCGGACATCCAGGATCGCGACCACCTGGGGGACCCCGATGGACACGGTTGGGTGCTGGATCGCCGCCGCTTCGATCAGCAGATGCAGGAACGGGCCCGCCTTGCCGGCGCCCAGACGCTGACCCGGGTTCGTATCACATCCGCCCGACGGGAGGGGCGGAGGTGGTTGCTCCGTGCGGAGGGCCCGTCAGGCCCCCTCCAAGTGGATGCGGCTGCGGTGGTGGACGCCAGCGGCCGTGCCCGTGCTTTTGCGCGGCTGCTAGGCATTCCCGTGGTGCGGCGTGACCATCTGACGGCGTTCCTGGTACGCATGCATGCCGGCGAGACGGATGTGGAGTCCCGAATCCTAGTGGAGGCGACCCGAGACGGCTGGTGGTATACGGTTCGGCTGCCCCACCGTGAGCGCCTGTTTGTCTTCCTCACGGATCCCGGTACGAAGGCCGCCGCCCTGGCGCATGATCCCGCGGGCTTCGCCCGACTGCTGGGCGCCACCAGTCACGTTTCAGCCCTGGTCCCCCCCGGCCCGCTGCCCAATCCGCTGCCGCACCGGGCCGAAAGTAGCCGCATGGAGCGTTTCGCTGGCCCCAGTTGGCTGGCGGCGGGCGACGCGGCGGCCACCCTTGACCCCCTAAGCTCCCAGGGAATCCTCCACGCCATCCACACCGGAAGCATGGCGGGCCGTGCGGCTGCGGGTCTCCCAAATGACCCCGGCCTCGGGACTTCCTACAGCGACACGCTTGAGGAACTGGATCGGGCGTATCTGGAGAACCGGAGCCGGTTCTATGCAGCCGAGACCCGGTGGTCGTCGGCCCCTTTCTGGGCCTCGCGTTCGGCGCTGGCAAAGGACTCCCGCCAGCAGCACAGGGAGGAGGATTCCGTGCAACGCCGGTTGTCTCACGCGCGCTAGGCCCGGCGGGGATTTCTTTGCGGCTGGCGGCCTGAGGGTCCCCGCGGCTCCGTCGGCGGCCACCGATGCGTGAGGATCCGGCGAACCGGGTTCCCAAACCACGATCTTCGCGGCCTGCCCGCGCGAGCCCGGCTATTGCCCACGGGTTCCGCCTCCGTTCAGGCCGCTCGTGCCAAATTTCGTGCCCATATCGCCTAATACGCACCCCGAAGCATTTGGCCTGGACGCATCGGCCGAGTCCGACTCACGCCGTGCAGCACCAAAAAAGAGGCGACCAAATGCGAACACGATTTCAACCAACCAGTCAGAAGGGGCGCGGCCGCCGAGGCCTCGCCCTCTTGATGGTCACCCTGCTGGGAACCATGGGCCTGTCAACGGCGGCGGGCAATTCCCCGACTACGGACGAGGGGCGGCTGTCCGTCATCGTGGCAGACGATTTTGACATCATGGATTTTGCTGGCGACTTGGCCAACATGACACGAAATGACGGCGTGCGAAACCCCAGCCGGGCAGGCGATCCCATCAACCCGTCGGCCCTCGCGGTGGCTAGAGAAGCCTTGACCCAGCGCCAAGATCTGGTGGGCAAACTTTTGCCCGCCGAGGCGACCGCGCTCATCACTGGACAGCAGGCGCAATTGGATCTTGTCGACCAGATCACAGCCTCACTAACAGGCGGGAATGTCGACGTTCTTGCCGCGGCAAACCATGCCATCGCGGCTCACCAGGGGGCGCATGCTGACCTGGAAATGTTGCTTGACGTTCAAACGGCCAATGTTCTCTTGGCTGGCGCCATCAAGGATGCGGCGACATCCGGCGACAGCGCAGCGACGGGCCTCGCCAAGGCGGTGCGAATTGCTAACGCCGTTGCGCAAAAGGATCTGACGGAGCGGCTGGACAAACAGGTCACGACCGTCGAGCGCGATTTGGCGCCGACGCTTCTGACCACCGCCATTGCCAATTATGTTGCGGCCCAGGGGGAGGTCATCGAATTCACCGAAGATCAGATCACGGCATGGGAGGGAATCTGGCCAACCGTCAAATCTCCACTGATCGAAATCCTGGAGATCATGACACTGCTCAAGAGCACGTGGGAATCCATGCCAATCGATGTCGAGCGCACCGAGTGGCCGGATGCCATTTCGACTGTTCTGAAATTACGGGAGGATTTGCTCAATCAGGTGGTTGCCCTCGAAAGGGGCGTCAATGAATATCCCCTCGGGCAAGAGTTGCCGGAGTGCCCGGGCAGGAAGAACAAGGCCGTTCGCCCAATCATTATTCCCCAGGTTTTGATCCTCTCCATGAATTGCGGTGACGATACGTACCCAGAATGGCCCGAACGACACGTCGCCCTCAGTATTGACATCGGCGGCCAGGACACCTACAAAAACAATGCCGGCGGAAGCAGTTACGTCTACTACAACGACTGCGGCCACGAATTACCCAACGACGATTGGGGGATGGCAGCCACGGCGATCGACATCTCTCTTCCGGGCGATTCCGGCGACGACCAGTACATCGGTGCGCAAACCGGCCGCCCCGGCAACAATGGCGAAATCGCGGCGGGCCCCGGCTGCGGGATGAATGGTGGCGCAGCCTTCGCCGGATACGGACTGTTGGTGGATGACCGCGGCAACGACTACTACGGCGCGGGCCAGAAAGGCCACAACGGTGGAGCGAAGTCACTCTCTGTCGGAGCCCTCCTGGACGGCGGAGGCAACGATTGTTACCTTGCCCAGGACCCGGATGCCACGGATGTCTACGTCGGAAAGGACGGGACCAATGGCGGTGCCGCTGGTTCCAAACCCCTAGGCGGAAACATGTTCGGCAACCTGGAGGCCATGGGTTTGCTGGTCGACGCCGAAGCATTTCACGAAAATGGGCCCACGGGTCGAAACGCCGGATGCGACACACCGGAGCGGAGCGCGTTCAACGACGTCTACTGGGGCGGCTCCATTGGCGCCAACGGCGGCGGCTCCGACATGTCGATCGGTCGGCTCATTGATGTGTATGGCAATGACGACTACCGCGCCGGCAGCGAGCGCGATGTCTGCGTCAACGAGGATGCCCGCGTTGGCGACGCCGATTGCGGCGGGCTCGTCATGACTTCTGTGGCCGACGGCGTCAACGGGGGCGGCTACGACGCTGGCCACGGCTTCCTCGTGGATTTGACGGGCGACGACGTGTACTTCACCGGCCGTTACGGCGGCAACGGCGGCGCCCGCGACCGCGCAACCGGCTTCCTGTGGGATGACATGGGCTGCGACGACCACTTCGGCAACGAAGGCTTTGGAACGAACGGGGGCGCGTCCAAGGCGGCCGTGGGCCTCCTGATCGATGGCGCCGAAACCACCGGCGCCGCTCGTGCACGCGCCACATTTGCCGGCTGCGACCACTTCGAGGGCGGCAAATACGGTACCAATGGGGGCGCCCAAAACATCGCTGCGGGCATCCTCATCAACGCGGGAAGTACGTCCGATCTGTACGATGTGGACCCGCGGGTCGCCGATGCCCAACAGCGCAAGGGCGTGCATGGGGGTGGCTACGAGCGCGGCTATGGCATGCTGGCCGACGCGGGCGGTGACGACGTTTACAGGGGAGCCATGGCCGGGGCCAATGGCGGTGCCGGGTTCCACAGCCGGGGCTTCCTCCTGGATCTGGGTGGATGTGACGATTACCTGGCAGGCGACAATGCAACGTTTGGCGACGGGCGCAACGGTTTCAACGGCGGCGCATACCAATCGAGCGTGGGCTTGCTGGCCGACATGGCCAGGTCCGGGGAGCCAGGCAACTGCCCGGACGGCGAACATTACGCCGCAACGGGTTACGGCGTCAACGGCGGTGCCGCCGGCGTGGCAGTCGGCATGCTTCTGGACGATGGCGCCAGTCGCAACGTGTACTCGGCGCCGGGCCTTGGCGTGGCGCAGGGCCACATCGAAGGCGCGCCCCTGGGCATGGTTCACGCAGACCGGTCCAGCAATGGCGCCAACGGAGGCGCATACCTCGCTGGCGGCGTCGGGTTCCTCATTGACACCGGCGGGGACGATCGCTACGAGGCGGGAGACCGGGGCGTCAACGGCGGCGGCTATGACGAGTCGCGCGTCGGTGCCCGCGGCTGGAAGGGCACCGCCGCCGTTATGGTCTACCAGGAGCCCGGCGTGATTGCCGAGACGTACGCATGTTCCGCATGGTCCCGGGCGGACAGCAACGCCGTGCCAGACGAGGTTGACGCCTGCAACACGTTTTCCGCCATCCTGAACACCGACGGAAACGCCGGCTTCCTGTTCGACGGCGGCGGATCCGACAGTTACGACGCGGGCGGTCGTGGCGCCAATGGCGGCGCGGCGAGGTGGGCGCACGGCCTCCTGATCGATGCCGGCTTCCAAGCCCACAGCGGCCCCGATTCGTTCACCGGCACGCACTTCGGCGTCAATGGCGGCGGCGCCAACCACGCCACCGGCGCCCTCTGGGATGCAGCCGGTGACGCCGACTACGTCGCTGAAGGCTACGGCGTCAACGGCGGAGCCGCCCAGGCCGGCGTGGGGCTTCTGGTGGATCTGTCGGGCGAGGACACCTACACCGCCACGGGCGTGGCCCGGGGGGAGAAGGAGGATATGCTTCGACCAGACCAGAACGGCACCTACGGAGCCAACGGAGGCACGTATGGTTTCTCCGTGGGCGTTCTCCTGGACGGCGGCGGCCAGGACACGTACCGGGTCGATCACGGGTGGGGCGGAAACGGCGCCAGTTCGCCGGAGGACTATCAGACCTGCCTTGACGCTGGGCGTGACCATTGCTTCATCAGCTCCACCTACGGCGGCGTGGCGCTGCTCAGCGATTCGGGCGGGGCAAGCAGTCCGCCAACGGTAGGCGACCGGTACGCCCACAGTCACCTGCCCGCGGAGGAGGACCAGACCATCATCCCCAAGGGTCGCTGCGGTGCCCAGAGTGACGACACGTCGCCCGCCACGGCAACGGCGGGCCAACGCGCCACCACGTACTGCGTGACGGGCATGATTGAGGCTCTGGACCGGCTGATCGCCGGGGCGGACACGTCACTGGGCGCCTTCCAGCCGCCGACGCCGCCACCAACAACCCTGATTGGTCCCATCCAGCCCCCGGCCGACTACGTGCTCTGAGACGCAAGGGCCCTTTCCCCTCTTCATCCGTGCTGCGTACATCGTGAGGCACCAGCTGCTGCCGACGGCGGGCTGCTTGGCGAAGGAGATCGATGTGTGACCCCCGGCCAGAAACCATCTGGTTTCTCGCCCGACGCGGGCAATGAAATGAAATATAGCTCCGTGGAATGTTCGCCGGGAAGGAAGGTTGTTCCGTGCACGCTTCGTTGTATACGATCGTAGGTTTGCTCGTTCTCTCGTCTACAAGTGTCCATGGGGGACCGCCTTCGGCGGCGTGCCTCGCCACGACATCCATTGACGACCTCGACTGTGACGGGCTCAGCAACCTCGACGAACTGGACCGGGGCACCCAGCCATGGAATGATGATACCGACGGCGACGGGGTCACGGATGGGGAAGATGCGTTTCCATTGGATGAAACGGAATGGGCTGACTGGGACGGCGACGGCATCGGCGACAATGCCGACCCCGACGACGACAACGACGGCGTAGCCGACGACCAGGACGCCTTCCCGCGGGACCCCGGCGAATGGGCCGACAACGACCTTGACGGCATCGGCGACAACGCCGACCCCGACGACGACAACGACGGCGTCGCCGACGAGCACGACGCATTCCCCCTCGATGCCAGCGAATGGGCCGACTGGGACGGCGACGGCATCGGAGACAACGCCGACCCCGACGATGATGACGATGGAGTCGCCGACGAGCACGACCCATTCCCCCTCGATGGCAGCGAGTGGGCCGACTGGGACCTCGACGGCATCGGTGACAACGCCGACCCCGACGACGATAACGACGGGGCCACCGACGGAGCTGACGCGTTTCCATGGGATTTGGCCGAATGGGCGGATTCCGATGGCGATGGCATAGGCGACAACACAGACCCCGACGGCGACCACGACCCGCGACAGCTCCTCACCGACGCAGTTGAGGCGAAGGTTGGGGGGCGTCAGTCATGTGCCTTGCTTCAAAATGGAACGGTCCGGTGTTGGGGGCGCGGCCTACCTTCCTCAGGCCTGGTCCCTGGGCTCTCGAATGCCATAGCCATTTCCGTGGGCGACGACCACGCTTGCGCCCTTGCGGGCGGCAGCGTCCATTGCTGGGGGGATAATCGGTATGGCCAAATCGGCGTCGATGAGGACATCTGGGATAACGGCGTCGCGTTCGCCGTTGACGGCGTCGCCAACGCAACCGGCGTCGCCGCCGGTTACGGTTTCACGTGCGCCTTGCTTAGCAACGGAACGGTTGCGTGCTGGGGCGCCAATTCCGTAGGTCAACTGGGCGACGGCACCACCACGGGTCGCCACACGCCCGCCGC
>JBFIJP010000170.1:0-8307 GCA_041600695.1 Thermoplasmatota archaeon
CGGGTACGGCACGGCACTGGGAGCCCAGCCGCTCTTGCAGATCAGCGACCTGGTGGGTTTCACCATCACCATGGTCCTGACCTTCGGGCTGGCGTTTCAGGCGCCCCTGGTCATGTACATCCTGGCGCGACTGGGGCTGGTCACGGCCAGCACGTTCGCCGGCCTGTGGCGCCACGCCATGGTGACCATCCTGATCTTCTCTGCGGTCATCACGGACCCGACGGTCGTGAGCCAGGTGCTTGTTGCCGCGCCGCTGGCGGGCCTGTACTTCCTGGGCATCCTTGCCGCACGGACCGTGCGGCCGCCCGCCGCAAACGTCGACGCGGACACGGGACCAGGCGCAAGCTGAGACGGCGGCCACGACGCAGGATACGACGCAGGCCACGGGGCAGACCCGGCCCCGCGCCCGGCGGGCGCCACCCAATGGGCTCAGCGCGCCAAGGAGTTGAGGGTCCCACCGACGAAGGCGCGGCGCCCGGCAGGCGAGCGGGTGTCAGCACCCCATGGACCCGGCTGCCAAGTCCTTTATCCGCGCCTCGGGTCGCGCGACCGGGCATGAAGGGCATCATTCTCGCCGGCGGGTCCGGCACACGGCTGCACCCGATCACCACGGTGGTTTCGAAGCAACTGCTGCCGGTGTACGACAAGCCGATGATCTACTACCCGCTGAGCACCCTCATGCTCGCGGGGATCCGCGAGATTCTGGTCATCAGCACCCCCCGGGACCTGCCCCTGTACCGGGACCTGCTGGGTGACGGCAAGAAATGGGGCCTGGACCTCCAGTACGCCGAACAGCCCAACCCGGAGGGCCTCGCCCAGGCCTTCATCATCGGGCGCGAATTCGTCGGAAAGGACCGCGTCGCACTGGTCCTGGGTGACAACATCTTCTACGGCCACGGATTTGGCCAACTCCTCCAAACCGCCGCCCAGCGCGAGAGCGGGGCCAGTATCTTCGGCTACTACGTGCGCGACCCCGAACGGTACGGTGTTGCGGAGGTGGGCAAGGACGGCGTCGTGCGGTCCATCGAGGAGAAGCCCAAGCAGCCCAAGAGCCACTGGGCCGTGACGGGGCTGTACTTCTACGACAACGACGTCCTTGACATCGCAGCCAACGTCAAGCCCTCCTGGCGCGGCGAACTGGAAATCACGGATGTGAACAACGCCTACCTCAAGCGCGGCGACCTCCACCTGGAACTGCTGGGCCGCGGCACCGCCTGGCTGGACACCGGAACCCCTGAGTCGCTCCTGGATGCCGCGGCCTTCATCGGCACCGTGGAGAACCGGCAGGGCCTCAAGATTGCGTGCGTCGAAGAGGTCGCCTACCGCATGGGCTTCATCGACCTCGCCCAACTGGGCCGCCTACAGACGGAGATCGCCAAGAGCGCGTACGGCCAATACCTCCAGCAGTTGATCGACCTGGAATCGGCCCCCTGACATGTACGACGAGCCCGCAGCCGGCCCCGACACGGGCGTCATCTTCCTGCACCTTCCCAAGACCGCTGGAAGCACCATCAATGCCATCCTGGCGCGTCAGTACCCCCGCCGGCAACGGTACGTCATCAACCCGGTGCGCGCCGGCCACAGCGAGGACCGCTTCCGGAAACTCCCGGAAGACCGCCGGGCCCGCGTGCGCCTGCTGCGGGGCCACTTCATGTACGGCATGCACCGCTGGATGCCCCGCCAGTGCGTCTATTTCACGTTCCTTCGGTCACCCGTGGCGCGAGCCATGAGCGTCTACCGGTACATCAGCCAGAACCCGGTCCATCCGCGCCACGCGCTGGGCAAGGGACTGTCCCCGGAGGAGTTCCTGGCCGACGACAGGCTCCACCCGGCCAACGTCCAGACGCGTGCCATCGCCGGCCCCCGCGTGGCCGATGAGGACCTGCTCGACACGGCTAAGGCCAACCTGGATGCACACTTCGCCGTGGCGGGCCTCGCCGAACGCTTCGACGAAAGTCTCCTGCTCCTGCAGGACGCCCTGGGCTGGAAGGACATCCGGTATCGGCCACGCAACACCAGCCGCAAGGCCCCGGATGGAGCCCGGGCGCCGACAGGCCCATCGGCTGAGGTGAAGGCACTAGTGGCGCGGCGGGAGACGCTGGATGTTGAGCTCTACGACTGGGTCGCTGGCCGCTTCGACGCCCATGTGGCAGGACTCGGCGAGTCCTTTGGCGCCCGGCTCAGGGACTTCCAGACCGTCAACGCCTCCAACACGGCGTTCCACGACCGCTTCGAACCCATCGTGCAGCGCGGCGAGGCCGTCGCCCGGCGAGTCATGTTCCAACTGCGCCGCTTGGGTCCGTGAGAAAGCCGCATCCAGGCAGCCACCCTAATGAAGTGGGCCGGACTGCCGGGCCTCGTCCATGGCACTCAGCAGCATGGAGATCTTCGTCATCGTGGCCGTCATCGTGCTCCTTTTCGGCGCCGCAGCCATACCGAAGCTCGCCCGCAGCCTCGGCAAAGCCCAGGGGGAGTTCATGAAGGCCCGCCAGGAATTCGAAGGTGAACTCAGCAAGGCGCGCTCCAGTGCGACCGCGCCCGCCAATGGCGTCACCACCAGCGAGGAACAGGTTCGCAGGACCGCCCGCGACCTCGGCATCGACGAGGCCAACCTGACCCTCAGCGAAGTCAAGGCGCGCATCAAGGCCAAGCTGGGGGAGTAGGCCGACTGGGGCCGAAGCGGTGCCTTAAGGGCCACCGCCCGGCTGGCGGCGCGTGGATGCGATCGTGCTGGCAGCCGGCAAGGGAACCCGCATGGGCCCTCTGTGTACGCGGCGGCCGAAACCTCTCCTGCCCGTAGCCGGCCGCCCCCTGTTGGTCCGCCTGCTCGATGACCTGGCTGCCGTGGGCGCCGGCCGGATTTTCGTGGTTGTTCACCATCAGGCGGATCAGGTGGAGACCGCCGTGGCCGCTTGGAGCGGGCCCGCCGAAGTCGTGTGCGTCGAGCAAGGCGTCCCCCGGGGCACCGGACACGCCGTCGCCGCGGCGGTGGCCGGCGGAGCAAACCAGGATGCGCTCCTGGTGATGGGGGACTGCCTCGTCCACGGCAGCGACCTGGCCCGTCTGGCGGCCGCGGAGGGGTTCGCGATGGGAGCCCAGCGGGTAGACAATCCGACCAACTATGGCGCCCTTGCCGTGGATGGCGACCGTGTCACCCGGCTAGCTGAAAAGAGCCCAGATCCACCCAGCGATCTGGTCAACACCGGCTTGTACAGGGTGCCCGCGGAGGCACTCGCCGCCACCGCCCACCTGGAGCCCAGCCCGCGGGGCGAACTGGAGTTCACCGATGTGGTCAACGACTGGGCCGCCCGCGGCGATCTGCGATGGACGCCGGCCGACACCTGGCGAGATGTGGGAACGCCATGGGACTACCTCGCCGTGCACGAAGAGAACCTGCGCCCCGAACTCGACCGCCTCCTCGGCAGCAGCCGCACCGGCGGCTCCGGGACCATCGAAGACGGCGTCCAGGTGCGGGGCCGGCTCTGGGTCGGCGAGGGAGCCATCGTCCGCTCCGGCGTCTACGTCGAGGGCGATGTCATCGTCGGTGCTGGGGCCAAGGTCGGACCCAACGCCTACCTGCGCGGCCCCATTGCCATCGGGGCGGGATGTCACGTAGGAGCTGCGGTGGAAATCAAGAACAGCATCCTGCTGGACCAAGCCAACACGCCCCACCTGAACTACGTCGGCGACTCCATCCTGGGCAGCGGCGTCAACCTGGGCGCCGGCACCAAGGTGGCCAACCTCAAGGTCACCCCAGGAACCGTGAAGGTCGACTGGGACGGGGACCGCCGAGACACCGGCCGGCGCAAGTTCGGAGTCATTGTCGGAGACGACGTCAAGACGGGCATCAATTGCAGTCTCAACCCCGGCACGATCATCGGCGCGGGATCGCTCATCGGCGCCGGCAAGGTCGTCTCTGGCTGGATCGAACAAGGCACCATCGTCCGCTAACTAGGCAGCCATCGGCCTGCGCCCAGCTCCCGACGGGGCCCCCTCGTTTATCAGGCAGGAGCCCCGTTGCCATAGCGGTGGCCTTGTTGTCGAAACTACACGTCAGTCTCCTGGTTCTGGTCATGAGTCTCGCCAGCCTGCCCTTCACGGCCACGCCCGCGGCCGCCTGTGAAGACGTTGACGTTCAGGTAGGGGACTCATGCGGCCGCACAGCCTCCGTCTCCGTCACGGGGGACGCCGAGGCGACATGCCGCAGCGGTGACTACACGTGCACGGCGGTTTCGGGAACCGGCGATGCAGACAGTCGCGGCGCGCGATGCCAGGGCGTTTCATGCGTCGCCGTGAGCGGTACGGGCAACGCGTCCAGCGGCGCCGAGAATGCGTGCCTGCATGCAGCGTGCCAATCCCTCGCTGGCCAAGACGCAGCAACCAGCGCGGGCAGTTGCCGCACCGCCGTCGCCGCCTGCGGCGCCGTAGCCGTCGGCGGCTCCGCCCTGGTGGACGCAGACGACTGCCGGGACAACTCATGTTTCGCCGCCTCAGGCACGGGATTGGCGGAAGCCGGAAACAACTGTTCAAGCCAGCCGCAGGGGGTACCGGTCAACATCCGGTGCGCCTCGGTTGAAACGACCCGGCCCTACAACGTGGGGCCCTCGAATCCACCGTTCTGCCGGGACCCCACCCCAACGGTCGTGGGCGGCTGCTTCCGCCTGGGAACAGGACTCCCAATCTGGGCAGAGGCGCAAGACCTGACCAACGACGGCGACGGCTGCGAATCCAACGTCGACATCCAGGTTGACGACGACGCCTGCGCCTCGCGGCTGGCATTCAGTGGCAGCGGGAATGCATCCGGCCAGCAATGCGACCGCCTCGCTTCCTGCCTCACCGCCTCGGGGCTTGGCAACGCGGCCAACGACGGCGAATGCGGCTCCGCCGTGGCCCCCGCCGGGGCATCCGTCGGGGCTGGCTGCGTCGCCGCCTCTGCCACCGGAAATGCGTCCAACACGGGCGAATGCGGAGCAGGCGGCAACAACGCCGGCCTAGCGCTGGGCGTAGGATGCATCGCCGTGGCCGGATCCAACGCAACCAATCAGGGAACCTGCGGCACCGCTTACAACGTGGTGGGTGCCTCAGTCGGAGCGGGATGCGTCGCCATCGCCGGCCATGATGCCGAGAATACGGGTGGCTGCGGGGGTGGCTATTCGATCATCGCCGGCCTGGCTGCTGGCGTGGGGTGTGCGGCGGTTGCCGGCAACCATGCAAGCAACGCGGGCACATGCGGCGCCGGCCTGGGGTGGACCTTCTATTACCAAGCCGTCGGAAGCCGGACGGCCAGCGCTGGCGCCGGCGCCGGCTGCATGGCTGTCGGGGGCGCACAGGCCGAAAACGACGGCTCATGCGGCGTCGGAGGCGGGTACCAGGGCGCCGGCATTGGAGCCGGGTGCGTTGCCGCCGCCGGCGGTAATGCGACCAATACCGGCATCTGCGGCGTGGGCGTGGGCATCCTGGGGGCCGGCGCAGCCGCCGGCTGTGTCGCCGCTTCCGCCACGGGCGACGCCAGCAACGGACCCGGCTGTGGCTCTGCGTTTGTTTCCCTTGGCGCGGCCATTACAGCCGGCTGTATCGCTGCTTCCGGCCTTGGCAACGCCGCCAACCAAGACGCGTGCGGAAGCAACGGCCCGCTCTTGGGCGCAACCCTGGTGGCAGGCTGCCTGGCCGCCTCCGGAGCCGGCGAGGCAACCAACGACGCCGCGTGCCAATCGCCTCCGCCGGTCGGGCCCAGTGGCGCTGTGGTGACGTGCATGGCCATCAGCGCGCTCGGCACGCTCCCTGGGTGAGTCGCAGATCGGCCAAAGCTGGGGCAGGGCACTCCGGGCCGGCATCAAGCAGCGGCGCGCCTTGCCCCGCCACGCAACAGGAGGCCGCTGGCGTCCGCCCAGCCGAGCGGGCCCTGCCCAGCAATGGCACAACCCCAAACCAAGCGTGAGCCAGCCCGTACCGATCCCCTGCACCCTAACATCCCCCGGGATGTCAAGAGGGAACCCTGAAACACGACCCCATGTCTCGAAGGCCATGGAGTTGGACCCGGCCAACGACAAGTGGCCCCTCGACCGCAGCCACTTCCTGGCCGCCATCGCCGAGAAGGCTCAACTGCTGCGCCAAGGCTACGCGGCGGGGACTGCAGCCGCCACGCCAACCAAACCGGCCGGCCTCTGCTTCGCAGGCATGGGCTTCAGCGGAATTTCCGCCAACCTGATTCAGGACGCAACAGCCTCAGTGCTCGAAATCCCGATCACGATCGTCAAGCACTACACCCTGCCCCGCCACGTGGACCAAACCTGGCAAATGCTGGCCGTATCCTATTCCGGCGAAACAGAGGAAACCCTTGAATTGGCCCGCCAGGCCAAATCCCGAGGAATTCCCATCACCAGTTTTGCAACCGGCGGCTCCATTACAAACCTCGCCAAAATCAACGCCACCCAGCCAAAAGGCTACCAACCCCGCGCGGCACTTGGCTACGCCTGGTTCAGCATCCTGGGCTACTTGCACGCGAGCCAAATCCTGACCGAGGAAATTCCCGTCGAACATGCCGCCGCCGCGGTCGAAAAAATCAACGACGAATGCGGGCCCAGGATTCCCGAACCCAAGAATCCTGCCAAACAGTTGGCCCGCGCCATCGCCGACCGAGTCGTGCAAATCTACGCCACCCCGGCATTCTATGGAGTTGGTCTCGAATTCTGCGGAATGCTCAACGAAAACGCCAAGAAAATAGCCGACGTCGACCTGGTTCCAGAAAGCAACCACAACGACCTCACCGGCTGGGGCGACGATCCCTTGCGACAACATTTCGCCGTGGTCGAATTGAGCCACCGCGCCGAACACCCACAAATCCTCGACCGCCTGAACCACATGCGAACCCGCTACCGCGAATGGGACGTGCCCTGGCACACCCGGCAGGCAGCCGAAATCCATTCCTTTGCCGACAACATCGTCGAACAAGCCCGCACCATCCAATTCCTCGACTACGTCTCCTTCTACGCCGCCATGCTACGCGGCCAAGACCCGAGCGAGATTCGGGAGATTATGGCGCTCAAGGATTTCTTGCGGAGTTAGGCAAACAGTCCTGGATCGGGCAACCGGCCGGCACAAATTAAATTCCGGGTCCGTCCGCGGGTGGCTCCTAGGCGTATTCCCTCAGCCCTGGCGCCGCTGCCAAACTCCAATGGCGCGGCCGCCGCGGGCGCCGCGACGAGCAGGATTACGAGGATCGACAGTCGAAGTTGTTCCATGTTGTAATCTCCCCTGAGGCGTTCAAATTGTGGCGTCGTTGGGCTCCGAGAACATGGTCGGCCACGGGTTCGTTGAGGGGTGGTTCAGAGACGTGGGCCGCAGCCAGACCGGGAGGAAATGACGGAGAATTGTACGTGAGAATGAAGTCAAGGCCCGTCATCGAGGTTTCATTGAACCAAACAAAGCGGGACATGGTTTCATCGACGTGATCTCGGGGCAGGTAATGATGCAAGACCGCGCTGCTTTCGTCGTAGCCTTCAACGATCCATTTGACGGTGGTTTGGTTGACGCCCCCAACGTTCGCATCGACCAACGACATGGCGGCGAGCATGACGGGCAGCCCCAGCTCTTCCTGAAATGCATTTGCAAATTCAGAGTCATCCACGAACATGATCAACGCCAAAAGGACGTCATGGAAGCCCTCCTCACACGGCAGATCCTGGATGCCAAAATTATCGCCAACCAACATGATCCGAATAGGTCCGCGCTCAAAAAGACCCCACGCAACCCGGGTGCAGTCGAAGTAATGATAACTGAACAACGGCCTCTCGGGTTCCGGCCAGCCAGGCGGGCGGGGCCAAGTCGGTTGGGGCCCGTAGAGAGTGCTGAGTATAGCATACTCGCAGTGCGTCAAGTCCAAGGCGCCGGTAGGAGTAGCGACGTAGGGCGCCTCCCGCACCTCGCGCCCCGGATCTTCAGAATCCGGCCGTGATTCGTCATCAACCGTGGGACGGTTGCCGTTGTCTACGCAACCAGCCAATAGCACAAGCAGCAAGAGCAGATGTGTTCTCATGCGAGGTCCCGGCGTTGGTCCCGGCATGGACGCCGGACGTTTGGCAAGGCAACGGACCTCAACGGATCGACGCGTGCTAGGGAAGGCGCAGCCATCATGAATGGAAACGGGGTCATTGTCTGGGCAGAATACATGCATGATCCTCGTAGCGAATAATCTCCGCGTTCGCGCTGACGTTCGCCTGTTGACCAACACGAAGAACACCACGGGGCGGTGCAAGAACTAGCTTCATAGTGCGAGCCCGCAGCCGCAATGGGCGCTCTCGATTGGCC